>NZ_KI542699.1:48085-138038 GCF_000496155.1 Ferroplasma sp. Type II | reverse complement strand
ATCTAGAGGATCCCCTTCTTCGTGGACCATGTAACATACGTTTTCATATTAATGGTAAGCTCTGTGTATCTCATGTCTCTTATATATTCCATTAAATATATTCACAACATAAAAAACAAGGGAATTTCAGAAAATGTGTATTATATGCTCATGGCTTTCTTTTACGTTGCGATGGAGTTTGCTCTTATGGTAAATAATTACGGCTTCATGTGGGTTGGAATAGAAACCACAACCATATCTTCTGCACTGTTGCTTATCACAGAAAAATCTGATATTTCACTGGAAGCTACATGGAGATATATTATAATTGTTTCGGCAGGGGTTACGTTCGCTTTTATCTCAGTGATATTAATCTATTATTCATTCGGTACACTTACTGTTACCACAATAATTTCATATGGAGCAAGAGATACAATAGCAGTAAGGCTTGCTGTGGGCATAGCCCTTGTGGGATTTGGAACTAAGGTCGGAGTATTTCCTGTACACACATGGCTTCCTGATGCACATAGTGAGGCTCCAGCACCAGTAAGTGCAATGTTTTCTGGTGTCCTTCTTCCTGTTGCACTTTATGTTTTATACCGGATTTATGAGATATTTCCCATGAGAGAACTCTTTGTCTGGGCAGGCACCATATCAGTACTTTTTGCCGCCATATTCCTTGGGTATCAAAAAAATTACAAGAGAATGTTTGCCTATTCCACAATGGAGAATATGAATATAGCATTGATAGGATTGAGCACTTTCACAGTAACAGGGATTATAGGAGCTCTCCTGCTCTTGCTTGCCCACAGCTTTGGAAAAGCCGGTGCATTTTATTCCTCCGGAAACATTTATGAGATGTCTGGCACAAAATCCATAGACGGGGTTTCAGGGCTTATTAGAAACAGGGCAAGTGCTGCCTCCATGCTTCTTTCCTCCTTCGCGGTCACTGGAACACCTCCATTTGGAACATTCTTCGGTGAATTTCTTATACTATATTCAGTACTTTCAATTCATTTCTATGCCCAGTTTATAATCATAGTACTGTCGCTATTCCTTGCATTTGTCTCTATTAATTTCAATGTCTCGAAAATGATTTTCAGGGGAAAATCCGAGTATAGCCAGTCAGGAATCAATACGGCCTTGCCACTCATAGCCGCGATATTATCCATATTCATAGGAGTGGTATTTCTGGTGATGTATCATGCAATATTATAATTTCGGAGAAAGGTCAGGACGCTATATTGGCAGAAGCCAAAAATACGACATATATGCTTCCTCAATAACTAAAATAACGGAAATCCCAGATGAATTTGAGATAAAGAATTCAGGGGAAATATATTTCAATTATGGACCCTCGGCAGGTGGGCTCAGGGAATCGGTGAACTTTAAATTACTTACACCTGGAGAAAGCATAAGAGATGTGGTGATAAATCCGGAATATAAACAACGTGATATTAAGATTCTCGGTGATGATGTTGCCAGGGCATTGTTAAAGGTGGAAAGAATAAATGGATTCCACGGGGCATCTAATAGCATAGCATATATTCTGGCGGTTGAAGATGCCCTAAACATAGAAAATTCAGAATTGAACAAAATGAGGATAGTGGAGTTAGAACTGGAAAGGATAAGGTCAAATATAGATGTAATAAAGGGACTATGTGAATCTGCCGGCTTTGCAGTTCCAGAAAAACAGCTTCTTTATCTAAGGGAGGAAGTGGCGCGGATAATATCCAGGGCATTCAGCCACAGATATTATTTCTCAGCCAATGGGATAGGATCAATAAAGGGAGATTTTTCCACCATTAAATTGAATGGCATTGAAAAGAAATTCAGGAATATCTACGATGGGTTACTTTCCTCAAAGATATTCCTTGACAGGATTCAGGAAAATGGAATCGTTAAAAATGAACAGTCAACAGGCCCTGCGGCAAGGGCAGCAGGATTCAAATTTGATGCGAGAAAGGATTCTAAATCACTGGATTACGGGCACTTCATACCCATAACCGAAACTGGAGGGGACTCATTTTCAAGATTTGTTGTGAGGGCAGAGGAAATATTTGAATCAATAAATATAATAGATTCATATAATATAAAAAATGCAGAAACTGGAAAGAAAAAGGAAGTGTCAGGTTCTGGGGAGGGAACGGCCCGCATAGAATCCCCTGCAGGTGATATTTTTTATTATGTAAATATAGAAAATGGAAAATTAAGGGATATACAGACTGTGTCGCCAACATATCTGAATTTAAGGCTATTCAGGCAGGCACTAAAAAACAATAATATATTCACTGATTTCTTCTTTGTATGGGAAAGTTTTGGAATATGGATTTCTGAACTGGAGGTGAATTTTATATGAACTGGTTCATCAATGGTGTTAAAAACAGAATAAAAACCCAGGGGCTTGAGGATTATACAGTAGAACAGCCATCATTTCTCCAGGGCACAAGTAATTATGAATGCCCCACAAATGCACTGGAAAATGGCAAATGGATTATGAACAAATGCATTTTTTGCAGAGAGTGTGACCTCACTGCAACCGGAAAACAGAACATATTCACGGTTAACACTGAACTTCCGAACATGTTTAAAAAGTCCCTGTATCTGTATCCCATAGATTCTGGCACATGTGGTGCCTGCAATGTGGAATTTACAACACTGTTTTCTCCACAATATGATACAAACAGGTTCAAAATTTTCATGTCCAACACACCCAGGCACGCAGATGCCCTTGTTGTAATGGGTGTATACACAAAGGGAATGGAAAAGGTTCTTAAAGAAGCATATGAAGCGATGCCGGCACCAAAAGTTGTCATAGGTATAGGCGCATGTGCACTCTCTGGTGGAATAATAGGAACCAGTGCTATGGAAAAGTATGATATAGAGGTTGCAGGATGTCCTCCAACTCCCGCTTCAATAATAAAGGCAATAATAAAAGCAAGAGGTGTAAAATGATACTTTACTACCTTCCATTGATTCTGGTGTTCCTGTCAACTTTGATTTCCATTAAGTACAGAACAGTAGGGTATATACTCACTGCAATAGCCTCTGCAATATTCTTCCTTTTCACATTCAGGATATATGATTATATAACGTATTTCTATCTCATTGCCGCAATAGTATGGATAATTACTTCCATATATTCAATATCGTATTCCAGGAAATACGGCAAATGGCTGGCGCCTTTATTTATTCTTACTATAGCAGGAATGATGCTTATACTTTATTCTACAAATTTTCTCCTGTTTATCACAGGCTGGGAAATAATGTCCATACCTGCATATGTAACAGTGGCGGTAAACCGGAAAAATGATATTGAAGCGTATGTTTTCATGTTTTTCTCTGAAATAAGTACCATACTGATAATCACTGCTGCAGTCATTTCCTATTTTTATACCGGAACTTTCAATTTTTCAAGGCTTACAAACGATACAGTGCTACTCATATTTGCAATAGGTGCCATGTCAAAAATGGGTTTAACGCCCTTCATGATAAGCGAATGGCTCCCAATAGCACATGGCAGTGCACCGGCAAACTCTTCGGCTATATTCAGCGCAACCATGACATTGATGGGCGTATATGGGATTATCAAAATTGCATTGCTTTCAGTTGTTTCAATAGATATAGGTATTATATTCATAATAATAGGGGTAGTATCGGTTTTATTTGGGGCTTTATATGCTTACATATCTGAGAATATGAAATCACTTGGAGGTTTCAGCACCATAGAGAACAATGGTGCCATAATGGCTACAATAGGGCTATTTGTAGCCGTAGATAACAGTGTTTTCAGGGAGTTTATTCTTATATCAATAGCAATATTTGCCATGGCCCATTCAATAGCTAAAACTGGCTTGTTTATCACGGTTGGGCATACAGGTGTGGAATATTTCAGTGCAGTTAATGGTGGAAAGAGCACAATAAATCAAATAGGGAAATTTTTTGCACTTTCCTCCCTGTCTGGCTTATTTCCTTCTCTTGGGGGCCTTGGAACCTGGATGGTACTTGAATCCTTTTTTATGGGTGCATATTTATACGGACCACTGGGAATA
Organism: Ferroplasma sp. Type II; assembly: GCF_000496155.1. NCBI lineage: Archaea > Methanobacteriati > Thermoplasmatota > Thermoplasmata > Thermoplasmatales > Ferroplasmaceae > Ferroplasma > Ferroplasma sp. Type II. The sequence continues at coordinate 134,007 of NZ_KI542699.1, read as the reverse complement.
ACATCTATCATAGCCGGATCACTTATAGCTATGGGTGAAGGCTTTGCAACCGCTGCTATGCTGAAAGTATTTTACTTTACCGATAATCACCACAAATCCACGGGAAAGAATCTGGAAAATTATACTATTCTGGCTACAGGTTTGATTTTAATCATTCTTTTTGCCATATCATCCCTTATTATAGGTAAAGAATACATATCCGGAATACCCTCTATACTAGTGTTCAATGGATTAATGATAGAATCACGGCTCGGTCCTGCAGATTTCGGGCTTATAACACCGCTTTATATCTTTGCTTTTCTAATACTGTTCAGCCTGCTTGTATACTTTGTATTCGGAAAACCCAATGTAAGAGTTGCAAGAAGATGGAATGGGGGGATTGAGCATCAAGAATATTATAATTCATTTAACTATTCAAACAATATAAGGTTGATGCTTAAAAGGATACTGAGAACATCATATAGTAACCAAAACCAGTTAGAAACAGTAGATATTTTCTGGCTTGTAATGATAGACATAGCAAAGGAATATAGAAAATTTTCAAGATACGTAGCTTACAAAATTATGAACAGTTCCATATCATATTACATTATCTATATGATTACTGCATTTATTCTTGTGATTATAATCGTTTCTATAACATAAAATGTTTGTAAACAGGTAAAGGCGTATCCAAGTTGCACGTAGACATGGAATGCGTCCAAATGGAGCACTGATCCCCCTAAAGAGGCCACGCTGTAACCGGTAACGACCTTAAGACTTAGTAATAAGTTCTTGCAATTTATCCACTGAGATAATGACTTCCATGGAAAATATAACTGGAGTCAGATACACTTTTAGTGAAATTAAAAAGAAATTTATTGAAATATCATTAAAAAAATTTAACATATAAGCGGGAAGCCCCATGCGTTAGCTTGGAGAGGATGTCACTGCTGTTGACTATGAAATTAAGAAGGACATGATTATTTAAACTTTACAAGATATTTTTGTGTTGCGTTTAAACCGGAACCTAAATCTATTGGTTTACCGAATTTTATTAAAGCCCTTTCAATTACTGCAATTGTTGATATTGCATCATTTTCATTAATCCATCCCATATGTCCTATCCTCACATATTTACCAGCAAATTCCGGTATTATCCCAGTTGCCATTTCAATACCATTTTCTATACAATAGTTTAAAAAATCATTCATATTGATACCAGCAAGCATCATTGCAGTAACAGTATTACTTCTACAATTTTCCTTAGCCATGATTTCCATTCCAATCTTGGAAATGCCTTCTCTTATTGAACTGGCAACCATTTCATGTCTTTCAACTCTTTTTTCAATTGTTTCTTTTTTGATCAATTCAAAGGATTTCTCAAGGGAGAATATTAAATGCACCGGTAACGTAGTGAAATAACCCGATTTGTTATTTTCAAAATTATCCATAACCTTTAACCATGAATTAAGATTTGTATAAAATCCAGATACTGAATTGTCTGATAAATGAGAGATTGCATTGGGAGATAAAACTAGTAAAGCTGCTCCCGGGGGTGAGGCAAGGGCTTTCTGGCTGCCTGTCAGGCAAACATCAATACCCCAATCTTGTACCTTTAATTCTTCTGCAGCAGCACTGGCAACGGCATCAACAACAATTATATCGGTCTTATTTCTAATCTTCTCAGCTATTTTTTTTACTGGAAATCTTGCCCCTGTACTGGTTTCTACATGGGTCATTGTTACCATTTTATAATGCTTTTTTTCAAGTTCTTCCATAATTGCATATTCGTCTACTATTTCTCCTGGTGCGGAGCGTAATAACTTATAATTAACAGGATATCGTTCAAATATTGATTTCCATCTATCCCCAAAAACACCGGAACTTGTTATTAAAACATCATCCCCCTTTTTCAATAGTGAAGTTATACTTTCCATTCCTATTGTTCCGCTTCCTGGAAGAATAAAAGGTGTATAATCAGGAGCTTTCATGACATATTTCAATCCATTTAGGGAATTTCTCATGGCAGAAATAAATTCGGGCGATGCAAAACCCGTATTATTCCTAACCCCGGAAAGAAGAACGTCCAGATCTATCATTGTTGGACCCACATGCATCAATAACTTTCTGTCCATATAATTATAATGTAAAATATTATATAAATATATTTCAAATGAACATGGCAATGGTGTATTATGCCAAATCGAAGAACATTGATACCATTATCATAGGTCACATCAGTGCCTGGAAATAGGAAGTGAACATGGGAAAGAGAAATAACCAGAACTTTGTCCAGATACCTTTCAACACCATGATACATGCAGATCTCAATGCGGCTTATAACATCATAAAAAAAGCAATCCCCGAAGCATTTGCGAACAGGATAGGGGGTAGGGCTATACCCCCAAAGTTTAGGCATCAGGCAGATGATAACATGGCGACTCCTATTGTCATCTGATAAACAACTCTATTGGCAGGAGAAAATTTTTATTTATATGTCATCCATAATTCTTATATATTTTGTTGTAATAAAATTATAATAATTATGTTACAACAATTTATAAACAGAAAATATGAATTAGAATTCCTTAATGATAAATATAATGAGAATAAAAGGGAGTTAATAATTATTTATGGGCGCCGGAGAATTGGAAAAACCATGTTGATTAAACAGTTCATTGAGAATAAAAAATATATTTACCATTTATGCACACTGGATAGTATGGAAGACAACATAGATTCCCTAAAAAATCAATTTTCCATCATTACAGGAAAAGGTTATTTTAATGACTTAAAATCAAATTTTTATGAAGTTTTTAAGTATTTCATAAGGGAAATAGAATCAGATAAAATAATAATTGTTCTGGATGAATTTCCTAATTTAATAGCGCTGAACCATGGTATTATATCTATAATGCAGAAAATATTTGATGAATTAATGGATACTACAAGGCTATACATAATATTATCAGGTTCAAGCATAAGTATGATGGAGGATGAATTATTAAGCTATAAATCTCCATTATACGGAAGAAGAACCGGAAGCTTAGAAATCAATGGATTTAATATAAACAATATAAAATATTTTTATAATTCAAATATAGATGATCTAATAAAAATAAATGCCGTATTTGGGAATATTCCATTTTATCTTTCTTTAATAGATAAAAACAAAAGTATTGAAGAAAATATCAAACACAAAATATTAAAAAAAGGGGAAATATTATATGAGGAGCCCAAAATATTATTAAAAGAGGAATTTAAGGAGCCAAGAATATATGAAATGATTCTGAGGCACATTTCACTGGGACATAATACATATGGTGAGATTGTCAACGGAACGCATATGGACAGGGGAAATATATCAAAATATCTGGAAACCCTGGTTTCAGTTAAACTTATTAACTATATACTTCCCTTAAATCAGAAACGTCGTGGCATTTATGAAATAAATGACTATTTTTTGAATTTTTATTATAATTTTGTATATCCTAATTTGTCTGACCTGGAAATAAACAGGGTGAATGATGTTATGGAAATTATAAGTAGAGATATCAATACATATTATGGCCATGCGTTTGAGAGGATAATTATTGATATGATAAGGAATAATATAATAGAATTGCCATTTAAACCATTGTATGTAAACAGATTCTGGCATAAAGAAGTAGAAATAGACGCCATTGCAGCAAATGATGAGACAAAAGAAATGGCGTTTATTGAATGCAAATTTAAGGATAATATTGATGGCACCAGAATTTTTAATGATTTAAAATATAAATCCTTAAAGGTTGATTATAATAGAAATAAAGAATATTATATAATAATAGCAAAATCATTTAAAACAAAAAGTGATGGTGCAATTAACATTGATTTTAATGCTTTAAAGAATCTGGTCATTGCGTAGATACATATTTAAAACATATTATAATAATCTCCTATGAAGTTGAGTGAGATTACTCCGCCTGATTTCCTGAAAGTCACTAACAATAATGATTTTACACTATATGATCATCAGAAGGAGGCAGTTTTAAAGCTTAGGGATAACAAAAACGTCATAGTTTCTGTTCCTACTGCATCTGGTAAAACACTAATAGGATATATTTCAATTTATGATACATATTTAAAGGGAAGAAAGTCTATGTATATAGTTCCATTAAGATCACTGGCAATGGAAAAATTTACCGAGCTTTTATCCCTCAGGGATTTAGGATTAAAAGTAACAATGTCAATAGGAGACTATGATGTGCCACCATCCTTTGTCAAAAATTATGATGTTATAATAGCCACATCAGAAAGGGCTGATTCAATGCTTCACCGTGACCCTGACATACTGAACTATTTTGGGTTGGTAATAATTGATGAAATACACATGATATCTGACCCATCAAGAGGGCCACGGCTTGAAACTGTAATATCATCCATGTTGTACCTGAACCCTGAAATATTACTTTTAGGTCTTTCCGCAACGGTTTCAAATATTCACGAACTGGCAGAATGGATGAATGCCGATACAGTTATCTCAAATTTTCGCGCAGTTCCACTGGAAACGGGAATAGTATTTAAGAACAATCTTATAGTAAACGGTGAGAAAAAACACTTAGGCAGGGATGATGAAGTATCACTAATAAAAGAAAGTTTAGAATCTGGTGGGCAGGCACTAATATTCAGGAATTCCAGGAGAAATGCAGAAAAATATGCCCAGAGCATGGTTAACTTTTTTGACTTTCAAAATGATCTCGAAACTCTGGAAATCCCTCCAGATTTATTCAATGAAGCGCAGGCAAATATGATTTCCCATGGCGTAATGTTCCACCATGCCGGTCTTTCAAATGACCAGCGCACAGAAATAGAAAAACTTTTCAGAGAAGGATATATACATATTCTTGCGGCTACTCCAACACTTGCCGCAGGTGTGAACCTCCCTGCAAGAACTGTTATTATTCGGGATATAACAAGGTTTTCAGATGGCTATAGCAAACCAATCTCCGGAATTGAGATACAGCAGATGATAGGCAGAGCCGGTAGACCCAAATACGACAAAAAAGGATTTGGATATATTTATGCTGCATCGGCAGGGATGTTCCATGTAGCAGAGGGATATCTCACCGGGGAATTAGAACCTGTTATATCAAGAATGGACTCAAACAGTCTTATTAGATTCAATATACTGGCATTAATATCTTCCGGCATTGCCAGGGACCTGAAGGGCATAGAAGACTTTTACGGAAAAACACTTTTGGCTGTCCAGAATGATATAGATGATTATGGCCTTTCATTTGAAAGCGCCATATATTTTTTAACAGACAACGACTTTATAACAGAGGAAAACGGGGTTTACAATGCCACAAAATTTGGCAGGCTTACATCCGATCTTTATATAGATCCGGTTACATCCCTTATTCTGAGGAAATGCCTGGACCTTGAATTTTCAGAGGAGCTTTACCTCTATTATATTTCCAAAACACCTGATATGATAACTTTTAATTACCGTGCCAGTGATTATGAATACATGGAGGAATTTCTGGACAGGCATAATATAAATGATTTCAGTGAGGAATCCATGAAAGCTGCCAAGACTGCAATAATATTGAATGAATGGATCAGTGAAGTTCCCATAAATACTATAGCAGACAATTTCGGCATAGGTCCGGGCGATATTCAGGCAAAGGCATCATCCGCTGATTGGATATCATATTCACTTTACAGACTGGCAGGTATGTTTGACAAACTAAAGGAGAATAGCCTATTGCATCTTAATATCCGGGTAAAGGAGGGAATAAAGGAGGATATAATAAGAATAATAGAAATACCTCAGATAGGGCGTGTCCGTGGCCGCAGGCTATACAACAATGGCTTTACATCTGTAGAAGCAATAGCCGGTGCCAGAGTAGAAGATATTGCACGGATATTTGGATTTTCGACAAAGCTGGCGAGGGACATAATTGAAAATGCTGGTAAATTAAACAAAAGATATTACAGGTAAAAACCATGTTGCATGTCAGGGTGGAAAAGAGGAAGGGGCAGGAAACAATAGATACACTGAAGAATTCCGGTTTGATCAACAGGGAATACAAAATAATCAAAGACAATGAATATATATACATACCAGTAAAAGAAAATATTTTGAATTTTGATACTGTTAACATGGACGGTGTTCCGTCTGCAAGAATAGAACCGGAAAAGGTTTCTTTCTCATACGATATTATAGGAAGCATTGCCATAATAAAGGGAAAATCACTGGAAGAAGCGAAATATTTATCGGATTTCCTGAAAACAAGAAAGAATATAAAGACTGTATATCTTGATAAGGGCATATCTGGAGAATTCAGAACAAGACAATTGGTCCTAATTTATGGGGTTCCAGTATACAGCACACTATACCAGGAAAATGGCATCAGGCTCCGTGTCGATATTTCAAAGGCCTATTTTTCTCCCAGGCTGGCAAGTGAGAGGCTCAGAATAGCAAAAGAAGTTTCAGACGGTGAAACCATAGTAGATATGTTTGCAGGCACAGGTCCATTTTCATTGCTCATAGGGAAAAACCGGGAATGCAGAATAATGGCAATGGATAAAAATCCGGATGCCATTGCATTACTCAAAGAAAATCTAAAACTTAACAGATTAAAAGGCTCAATAATACCCATTGTGGGGGATTCTGGGCAGTTGATACAATCATACCACAATGTTGACCGGGTTATAATGAATTTGCCCCATGATGCATGGGAATTTATAGGAATGGCATATAAATCCCTGAAAACAGGCGGACTCATAAATTATTATGAGATATCTGATCTTACAACGCTCGAAAGCAGAATGGAATCTTTCAGAGATATGGGATTAGAAATAGTATACAAAAGGATAGTCCACGGATTTTCAAAATATCAGAACATGTATTCTATTGAAGTAAAAAAAATATAAATAAATACTTTATAATGATTATAAACGGATGAGTATTGCCCATAAGATAGGAGATATAGCCTCAGGGGTTTACGAGCAGGCTTTAATGGAGGAAATCAAAAAAAATAATGTGCCCCTTCATCTTGGAATTATAACAGATGGTAATAGGCGATATGCAAGAGAGGTCGGGTTATCTACAAATGAGGGGCATGTGAGGGGAAAAGATAAATTAGAAGAGGTCCTTGACTGGGCTATGGAGGTTGGAATCAAAATAGTTACAGTATACGGCTTTTCAACAGAAAATTTCAAAAGGGATACTGAGGAAGTAAGGTTTCTTTTTAATTTAATCAATGATTCCCTGCGGGGCCTGTTAACGGATGACAGGATATACAAAAATGAAATAAAGGTCAGGATAATAGGAGATTTCAAAGGACTTCCACAGTACCTTATCCAGACCATTAATGATGTGGAAAAATCCACGGCCAGATTCAGCAAATTCAAGTTCAACCTTGCAATAGGGTACGGCGGAAGGCAGGAAATAATCAATGCAGTGAGAAATATAGCATCAGATGTTGTTGCTGGAAATATTAAAATTGATGATATAAATGAAAAGCTGTTCCGGAATTACCTTTACGATAACACTCTTACCGATCCCGACCTCATTTTAAGGACAAGCGGTGAAGAAAGAATTTCAAATTTCCTGTTATGGCAATCGGCATACTCAGAACTGTATTTCTCAGATGTGAACTGGCCGGATCTTAAAAAAATTGACTTTTTAAGGGCGATATATTCTTATCAATCAAGGAAAAGGAGGTATGGTAAGTAATGTATGTGGCCATAGATGATACAGACAGCCAGGACAGGATGTGTACCACTTATCTAATCTATGAGATAATTTCAAAGTCAAAGTATGATGTTATAGGAGACCCTGAACTTGTACGGCTTAACCCTAATATAGGGTATAAAACACGTGGAAATGGTGCACTGAACATTAATCTGGGAAAAGGGACAGGAAAGAAATCCATAATTGGAAAGGTAAATGGAAAATATGCCTATTCCTATGAACACATCCTTGAGGAACCTGAAAAAAATGAGCTTATGGATTTTATTTCATCAATTGTCGAGGATTTCTATGTAAGGGATAATGATAAAACCAATCCAGGAATAGTAATCTCGGAAAATAGGTTCCATAAAGCTCTTTATGAAAAGGCCCTTCAGGAAGATATAGGAATTGATTTCATAGAAGATTACCTGACTGGCAGGGCACTGTACAGGAAGATCGGAACTGGGCGTGGAATTATAGGGTCATCTGCCTCTCTTGCATGGCCAGGAGAAAAATACTCATATGAATTGCTTGATTATAAATATCCTCACTATGGAAACATTAGCCATGGGGAGAAAATGGAAATATCCCTCGTTCCAGAGAATTATCGGTCAACGTTCAATAATATAGATATTAAAAATAGGTATCCTGCCATATTCCCCAAACCAAAAACCCCTGTTATATTCGGAATCAGAGGGGTGGTTAAATCTGACCTTGTGTCTATTTACGATAGAATACAAATGGATCATAAAATCGATGATCAGGGATATGTTATATACAGAACAAACCAGGGTACTGATGACCACATAATATCTGAACCGGATTATCTCTCCAACATGGGGTCATACTCCATAACTGGGATAATTTCAGGAAATCCATATACCATAAAGGGTGGTCACAGCTTTGTTGCCATTAAATATAAAAATATGGAAATGGAACTGGCCGCATTTGAACCCACAAAAGAATTCAGGAATGTTATAAATTCACTTATACCAGGAGATATTGTAAATGCATTTGGGTCATATATGAATGGAACAATAAAACTGGAAAAAATCGCAGTTATCAAAAAGGCGAAACTTTACAGAAAGGACCCGCCAATATGCCCGGAGTGCCATGTAAAAACGAAGTCTAAGGGGCAGATGGATTACCGCTGCCCAGTATGCAAAAAAAGATATAAAAATCCTGCATTTTTTGAGATAGACAGAGATATAGAGGAAAAGTTCTACGAGGTGCCTGTTATAGCTAGGCGTCATGTTTCCATGCCTCTGAAACTTGCTTCATATTTTTCAGGTCAGCCACAAATCAGCGGAGTCTCATAAAATGATATGCATAACAGGAATTCCTGGAACAGGAAAAACAACAATTTGCAAAATGCTCAATGAATATGGAATCAAATGCACTGAATTAAACAAAATTGCCGGTGAATACGGGGCAATTAAAGGGGATACCGTGGATGTTGACACCCTGATAAGTCAGCATATAAACTGTGACGTGATAGAATCACATTATTCACATTTGCTGGATTGCCAGTATGTCATTATTCTGGAGGATGATGAAAACAGATTAAGGGAGAGAATGGTATCAAGGGGATATATACAGTCCAAGATAGATGAAAATATCGATGCCCAGCGATCCGGAATAGTTTATTATGAGGCGGTTGATAGACTCCCCAGAAATCATATCTTCATTATAAAAGAAGATTCAAGAGGCATAGATGAGGTCTTCAAGGATGTTCTAAATATAGTATTACTGCTTCATAAGAAAGTTAATTAATGTATTTTCTTTTAACAAGTATGTACAGATGTAATGAAATAAAAGAAATTAGGATCCGTTATATGGATGATACGGACAGGGAACTAACCGCTGAAGAAATCACTGAAGTGTGCAAGAATTCGAACGAAAATCAGGATTCAATCGAAAGGGTTCTCAAGAAAAAAGAACAAAAGGAAGTGAGATATGTGGAAATAAATCCAAAAAAATACAAAACACTCATGAATGACGAGGGTACGGTTCTTAAGCCAATGCCACCCTACTAGTTTTAAAATTCTTAATTTTCCTAACCACATTATCTACAGGAGATATTATTTATCAAGTTTTTTCTTTAAGTCGTTTATTTCAGTCTGAATGGATTTATCCATAGGATTTTTTCTTGCTTTCTGCTCAAGTTCCTCAATCTTCATTTCAATGCTTTTTTTCTTTCTATTTAAATCTCTTTTTCCAAGCCCCATTATTTATGATATTAACATTGTATAAAAATATTGATTAAAATTAACTTTAGATTTTAAAATTAATAAAATAACGAAAAAAACAGATTTTAATAAAATTCTTCCAGGTCAGATTCTGTTAATTTATAGGGTGCTGTATCTTTTAGGTTGTATGCTGATAGTGTTTCATCTGCATCTTCATAAACAGGCGCATCAACATCATACAATATGCCTATGGGTATGGAATGTGGTTCATCTCCCCATTCAGATGCATGTTTAAATGCTTCAAAGAAATCCTTTCTATTGTTGTCTTTCAGTTCATATGTGTTTTTCCTGAAGAAATCATAACCTTCTATCTTGTTATATGTAACACATGGACTAAACACATCAATGAATGAAAAACCCTTATGCTGTATGGCTGCTTTTAATATTTCCGTCAGCTGTTTTATATCGCCAGAGAGTCCCCTTGCCACAAATGTTGCGCCCGCTGTCAAAGCATAATGCAGAGGATTGAAAGGCGGTTCAATATTCCCATCCGGTGTGCTTTTGGTGATTCTTCCTATTGGTGTTGTGGGCGAAGCCTGCCCAGTTGTCAGTCCGAAGACCTGGTTATCAGATACCATATAGGTCATATCCACGTTTCTTTTGGCTGCATGATAGAAATGCTGTGTTCCCTCAAAGAAACCGTCACCATCTCCACCATAGGCTATAACAGTCAATTTTTTGTTTGCCCATTTTATGCCCTCAGCAACTGGAAGCGATCTTCCGTGCAGCCCATGAAATCCATATGTGTTGATGTATTCAGGCATATTACTGGAACATCCTATTCCTGATGAAATCACAGTATTTTCGGGTTTTATGTCAAGTTCAGACAAGGCCATTGTAATTGCCCTCAACTGCGAGAAATTCCCGCAGCCCGGGCACCAGTCAGGAACTACTTTCCCTTTATATTCAGTTACAGGTATCATTTTTATTCCTCCACTCTAATTTTCTTTCCAAATATCATTTCTTCCACTGCCAAAGCCAAATCCACAGGGAAAAATGCCTCACCGTCATATTTTCCAAGGAACTGGGTTTCAACAAGGAATTCCTTTCTTATAAGTCCATTCAACTGCCCTGAATAGTTGTTTTCAACTACTATTATTTTCTTCTTCCCGGCCAGCAACTTTCCTATGTCATGATTCATCGGGAATACATGATTTATTTCTATTGCACCGATTTTCGTGCCATTCTTCCTCATGCAGTCAATGGCTTCTTCTACGGCACCTCTGGTTGATCCCCACTGGATAATTACATATTCCGCATCCTCCATCCTGTATGTTGGCGTAGGCGGCAATTCTTTTATATATGCATTAAGCTTTTTCATCCTCTTTTCCATGGATAGCTTTCTCTGTGTTGGGTCAGTTATGGCGTCGCTTACTACTGCACCATATTCATTGTGTTCATCTGAATCTTCATTGTGCATTAAACCGGGCTGGCCGGGAAATGCTCTCTTGGAGACTCCGTTTTCCGTGAATTCATATCTCTTGTAATCCGGTTCATTGTCCTTAGCCAGAAGTCCTCTGTCAATCTTGTATGAAAGGTCGAAATCAACAGTTTCATCATGTTCAGCCAGATACAAATCAGTAACAACGAACACAGGAAGCTGGAATCTTTCTGCAAGATTGAACGCCTCCTTTGTGAGATCAAATGCCTCCTTAACGGTTCCTGGAGCCAGGACTATCCTGGGCATATCTCCCTGTCCTGCTCCTAAAATCTGATTAAGGTCTCCCTGTTCTGTTTTTGTTGGAAGCCCTGTTGATGGGCCAGGTCTCTGAGCTTCGTATATGACCAGTGGTACTTCGGTCATTGCAGAAAGACCAACTCCCTCAGTCATCAGTGCAAAACCTCCTCCGGAAGAGCCTGTTGCGGCCCTTACTCCAGCATAATTGGCACCTATTGCTGCGTTTATTGCACTTATTTCATCCTCAGTCAGCTTCAGGAAAACATGGTATTTTTTGCCATGTGTGGCTATGAACTGCAGAAAAGATGATGCAGGGGTCATTGGATATGCAAAATACATCTGCATGCCTGCATTTATGGCACCCAGTGCAGCCGCATCTCCACCCCCTATTGTATATAATTTCCTGTCAAATGTCTTGAGTTTTCTGTACACCTCATAATTCTGAAGATAGTATTCATACCCTTCCTTTGCTGCGTTTATATTGGACTCCACAAGTTTTCCCTTTTTGTTGAATACTTTTTCTATAATGGCGGAAAATTCGTTGAAATCAAGTCCGAGAGATGCAATAACAGCTCCAAGTGCCACAGTGTTTTTCAATAATGGATTGGCATCATATTTCATTGCGATATCCCTCAATGGGACAGGGCAATATTTTACCTCTTCATATTTCTTAAAATTTTTTATGGTTCCCGGGTCATATATCGCTATTCCAGTAAGGGGAGATGCTCCCCCCTCATTTATATTTCTGTTTGTATGCCTTTCCAGTGCATCAGCATTCAGTGCAACAAGAACATCTAAGCCGCTTCCCTGATTCTTAACTTTTTCATCTGAAGCCCTTATCTGATACCAGCCTTCTCCTCCTCTTATAAGGCTCTGATAGTAATTATAAGTGCTAATGTATAAGCCGCTTCTTGAAAATGTTTTTTCCAAAGTTAAACCGGCGGACTGCACTCCATCTCCGGCTGCTCCTCCTATTCTTACAATTATTTCATCCATGTCCCTGCTATTTAGAAGTGCCGTATAAATTTTTTTATGAAAACGGAAATTAAAATTAGTCTTTTGTCGAAAAATAGTAAATTTTTGAAAATGCAAAATGATAAAACACATTGAACATTCGGATTCATGAAAGAGAAACATTTAACAATAAATGATTTAATAACTAATTATTTAGCTTATAGAAATCATAAAATACCTTTATATTATTAAACTAATGATATAAATGAACAAAATCAGCGGTTACGATGTCTGGAAAGAATTCCTTAGAACCTGGAAAACCTGGTACAGGGCTTCAGAAAAAAATCTTATTTCAATGGGTGTATCCACAGTTGAATACAGAATACTGAAAAATTTAACAGAAAGGGGCACCCTTCCCATGATTGAATTAGCAAATATAAATATGGTAACTCAGGGGTGGATTACTGGAGTTATAGATAAACTGGAGGAATCATCATATGTAAGGCGTGAAAGGAGCGAAACCGACCGCAGAGTAATCAATATAAATATCACACCAAAGGGGAAATCGTTCTTTAAGAAAATTGAAACGCTGCATCTGAAATTTATTGATTATACATTAAGAAATTTTACCGACGAAGAAAAATATAATATATTGAATTTCCTTAAAAAGATAGAGACAAATGTTGAATCATGAAAACAGGGCATGAAAAAGATTATTATTAATGTTTAACTATGAGTTTATCCATGAGTTATAATGAAATATTTCTGATAATACTTATCGTACTTTCCTGGACAATAATAATTATATCGCTGGCACCGGAAATTAACAAAACAAAACATTTTTCCACACTTGGTCCGGCCTTGATGATTAAATCTACAAAAAATGTGGGAATTCTTGATTCTATTGCAAAACGTCTTCCGGCAAAATTCATAGGAAAAATTTCAACTATACTGGTGATTTTTGGTGGTCTGCTGGCATTTGGAATGCTTTTATATGAAGCTATTTTGCTGACAATAATACATATTCCCACAAGTGCCGCACCGCCGTTGAATGAATACCTTGCCCTGCCTTTAATTAACCCATTCATACCACTGGGATATGGAACTGCAAGCCTCGTTTTTGCTGTTGTGATTCATGAGATGTTCCACGGAATTGTGGCCAGAAAGCAGGGTATAAAAGTAAACAGCGTAGGTGGCCTGTTTTTTATTATACCCATCGGAGCTTTTGTGGAGCCAGATGAAAAGGAAATCATGGCAGCGGATCCTGTAGTAAGAAGGAGGATTGTTGCAGCAGGTCCGGGAATTAATCTCATAATAGCTGCCATTTGCATAGCCTTACTTGTCTTTGTTATGATGCCGGTTTCGGCTCCATTGCATAATGGAATATATGTTGAGAATTCCACCACACTGTACAGTGGGCATGCAATACCAAAGGGCGTGGAAATCACGTCATACGGCAACTTAACCGGTAAACAGCTTAATAACCTGGGAACAACATCCATGATTACTCCGGGCATGGCAAACGTTACATTGTTTAATGGCAAAACAGAAAGTATTCAAAGTGTTCCCACGGGAGTTGCCATAATGGATCTAATTTCAGGGTGTCCGGCTGAAAACGCACATGTCCCTGCCAATTCTATAATATACAACATTAGCGATGCTGCAGGAAGCCATGTAATATACAACATAAATACCCTCGGAAATGTTCTTGATAATATTAAACCTGGAACACAGATAAATATGACTGTAATAACATTCAAGGGGGGAGAAACTTTCAAGACCTATTCTATGCACACCGTTTCAACATATGGCTATTATGCAAAGCACGATCCTACGGCAAACAGGGCCAGTTATAAGAATGAAAGTTTTATAGGCGTCCAGATAGGTTACTCAGGCATTGGATATGCATCCATTGACAGTATGCATAGCTTAGTTTTTGGAGGCCAGATAACAGGACCCGGGTTTTATGAAACTCTTGGGCTCCCCCTTCTTGGTCTTTCACCAATACCAGGGTCTCTCGCCCACATGTTTTCAACACCTTTCAATTCATATATATTCTTTGGAATAGCCAACACCCTTTACTGGATATTCTGGATAGATTTCCTTCTGGGAATTATGAATGCACTGCCATTATCCATACTGGATGGCGGGCAGTTCTTTAAGGATACTTTGAACATAGCATCCAGGAAGGAGAGATTAAAATTCCTGAGGGACGAGAACAATGTTAAGAAGATATACTATGCAATAGGCATATTCGTATTCATGCTTTTGATGTACATTATAATAGCGCCAAGGGTAATATAATATTCAATATGTGGCATAATAAGCCCAACTTTGAATTTATCAGAAATTCTTTATAAATTTTTTAACGTTATTAAAAAATATATCAGGTTTTTCCAGCTGAATGCAATGCCCGGCACCATCTATTTTAACAAAAGTCGAAGAGGGTATAAGATCATGATACTTTATTCCGTGATCCACTGGTACAACGTTGTCTTTCCCTCCCCAGAGAATTAGCACGGGCCTGTCTATACGGTTCATTTCATTGAGAATGCGATCAACACCAAGTCCTCCAATTATTATTACTGAATTTATTAATTCTGGATAGTCAATAATACTTTTTAAAGCCGTACCGGCAGAGATCGAGGGTCCTACAATGTTTATTGATGAAAGATACAGCTTTTCGGCAAAATCCCCGATAAAGGACGCACCCTTTGAGGGGGATGATCCAAAATTATAACTGTCATTTGATTCTGACTTGCCAAATCCGGGATAGTCGGGTGCATAGACATTGAAACCCCACTGGCCGATTTTCCGCAATGCATCTATACCAGCCCATGATGCTGAAGTCTGCCTTGAATCGTGAAGAAGAATGAAATTACGCATGTTCCCCCGTTCATATGAAAGATAATAAATTGATTTTCCACCTATGCATATTTTATTTTCCTTTACTTCCATAACCCATAATTTAACAATAGTTCTAAAAACATTCGGATTTTATAAATAGAAAATAAACGACTGAAATGGTGCTCGCTACCTGTGGAGTACATGGAATTTAAGCCTGATGGAGATAATATCTCTGCACTCGAAGGATGTAATACAAGTCCCTATGCAAGTGTAAGTTCTGTCAGTGAAACATGCAGCATCTGTGCATTGGCAGGAGGCAGCTTATCTGTATTGTGGCATGTAATCTACTTTAATTTTTTGGATCATAAGCATTCTTAAGTCCATATGGTATTGCTTTCAGATTTTATATAACAATGGGCAATCTGTATCTTAGCTCTGGCGTATATTCTTAATTCATCCAATCGTCCATAGTTTACACCTTTCTATATGATTTTATTATACTGTTCCCTATGATGATTTTTGCCCAGGCAAATAAAAATTTTCATCTTCACCATTACAGAAGACATTTTATTTTCAGTTAAGTTAAAATAAGAGCAATCATTAGATAAATCCATGAAACTTAAAGAATCGTCGCTGGATTTTCACGCTTTCGTTTCAATCTACGGTGACACCATATTAAACTCGTTTATCAAAAAAGTATACCAGGTAAACCAGAAAGAATTTGTGCTTCAACTTTACCGGTCCGATGTTAAAAAAAGGGATTTTTTCATATCTTTAAACAAAGGCATAGCATTTTATGATGCTGAAAAACCAGAAGAGGCAACCCAGCTGTCAATGCTGTTCAGGAAGCAGTTGTCAGAGAAGCGGATAGTAGGTATAGAACAGATCAACTTTGACAGGGTTGTAAAGATAACACTGCATACTGGCCAGGAGATAATACTGGAATTATTTGGTGGAGGAAACCTTATTCTTACAGACAATAGCAAGATTGTATTTGCAATGGACCAGCATGTATACAAAACGAGAAAGATACTAATAGGCGAGGAATATATACCCCCTGCAGTTATAAATCCTATAAGCGACCTTGAAACATTTTCAGGCATTCTTGACGCCAGTAAGGCATCAATTGTAAAGACACTTGCCACCCGTGCAAACCTGGGAGGAGAAATAGCTGAAGAGGCATTGCACAGAACAAATATGGATAAAGATAAAATGCCTGGGGAAATCAGAGAATATTACGGTGCATTATATGATAATATAATGGAAATAGTTCGGGAATCCGAAAAAAATAAAGCGTTTTATTACGAATCTGACGAACTCCTGTCACCAGTTCTATTGACTGCCTTAGGAAAAGACCCTGATGAGAAATTTGAGGATTTTAATGTGGGAATTGACTTTTATCTTAAGCATTATCCAGAAACCGATAAGAACAAATCCAGTGTTGAAAGAAGAATAGAGTCGCAGAGAAGGTCAATAGAAGAATTTAATAAACTAATGCTGGTATACAATGAATTTGGGAATTATCTTAAAATGAATTTTCAACAGCTCCAGAAATTGATTAACATAGTTTACAATAATGTAAGGAAAAGCAATTTGAATAATTTTGTTTTCATGGAACTGGAGATAAGTGATATAAACCCTGCAAAAAACACATTTGCAGTAAACTATAACGAAACAAAAATTGTCCTGAATTACAGGGATTCTGCAGGTAATAACATAAATCATGTGTTCAATACAGCAAAGGAATATAAGAGTAAGATCGAGGGTGCTGAAAAAGCAATTGAGGAAACAAAAAAGCTCATAGTTAAGGAGAAACAGAAAGCTGGCAAGAAGAAGCGTGTGAAACACTGGTTTGAATCCTACCACTGGTTTACATCTTCTGCAGGAAATATGGTCATGGCAGGGAGAGATGCTAAAACAAATGAAAAGCTTGTCAAAAAACACATGTCAGAAAATGACATATATGTCCATGCCGATATTTATGGAGCTCCAAGCACAGTAATAAAAAATGAGGGAATAGATATAACAGAAGATACAATAAGAGAAGCCTGTGAATTTGCCGTTTCACTTTCACGTGCATGGCCAGCAGGCATCGGTTCTGGAACAGCATACTGGGTATATCCATCACAGGTCAGCAAAACTCCAGAATCCGGCGAATTTGTGTCAAAGGGGTCATGGATTGTAAGAGGGAAAAGAAACTATGTTCTTAATCTTGCGCTGGAATTGAAAATATCGCTCATTGATTATAAGGGCAATACCATACCAATGATATCTCCTGCGGAAACTGCTACAGACTCAAAAAAATGGGTAATAATAAAACCTGGCAATGAAAAAAGGTCGGTAGCTGCAGAAAAAGTAGCAAAAATACTTGGTATTGAAAAATCAGAAATAGAATCAATTTTACCTCCAGGAGGTTCTATAATTGTGGAAAATTCAAAGGAAATAAAGGAATTAAGCTAATTTCTGTTTTAATTCCTCTATTGTTGAGACATCTGTTGGATCAACATTTCTTACCAGGGCCAGTTCATATGTTACGTAGTCCGCATAATGGATAAGGTAGAACAGTTTGGTGAAATAATCATTTGACGGTGATTGTATCACTGTGAATCGCTCTCCAGTAACCTCCTGCGTTATGCTTATTCTATGGTTAATCCTTGTATTGTCTGATTCGAATGCATAAAACATATACTCATTTCTCCTGTATGCCGATTTAAGTGGCATTGTGTCATTATGGTTAAGTTCAGGAAAGTAGCTGTAAAACGCAAAGGTTTTTGCATTTTCGTTAAACTGGGTTTTCCATCTGTATGCAACAGACTTGAATGGCTTGGAACCGTATATTATAGGAATGGAGCTGTTTTCATATATTTTAAACGCCTCAGATTTCATTTCTGCGTGATTTTTGTCCATGTCGCACAAGATATCGTATGTTTTATTTATTACTTCATCACTGAGTGGTGCAAATGTATTATAGAAAGGCATAAGCATGTATCCCAGTGCTGATCTTGGCTGGAGTCCTGATGGTATAATTATAGCATCATCAACAATTGTAGCAAGCTTGCCGCCTGATGTGATAGCTCTAATATGGGCGCCCTTCTTCTTTGCATCCTCCACATTGCTGATAGTTTCTTCGGTGTTTCCTGAATAACTAACAGCGATAAACAGTGTTTTTTCATTTACGAATGCGGGTATCCCGTAATCACCTATAGATATAACGGGCTTAGAAGTATAATATTCCTGGAATATACTTCCAACAATTCCAGATCCACCCATACCTGATATTACAATATTATCGAAGTTGAAGTTCACATCAAATTTATCCTTTGATTTTATTTGTTCCTTCAAATTTTTTAATTCGTCCAAAAAATTCATAAAACATTAGATAAAAATAGCATATTATTTTTTCTGTTTTCTTTCATTCTGAATTGCCAGAAAGGCCAGAGAGATACGATGTGGATTCTTTTATCTTTTTTATTGTGACGCTGGTTATAAAAACTGATAGCAGGCATACAAGGGTTGTTATATCGATAATTAATATAAACCGGCTAGTGCCCACTATTCCACCGATTATACCTAACAGAACGGACATGAGTCCACCGAATAATGCCCCAAAATTATATGATATCCCGGATATAACCCCTCTAACTGCTGGATTTATTCTGTTCATTAAAAGCAATGGTACTAATGGCATTGAACCGATACCGAAGGTAAACACCAGCATTCCTGGCAATGCAAGGAATCTGATCTGGTCAAAATATGGCATGGTAAGCCATGCAAATACCATGGCAATAATAGATCCTCCCATAATCAGGTGTTTTTTCCGGAAAATCGAGGCTAATCTTCCGAATATTATGAACCAGATAGCTATTGTAAGGCTTGAAATTATCATTATTATCCCAACTAGCGACCTTGACAGCCCGAATGATGGGGCTATTGTGGGATAAAAGGAGAGAACGGCAAAATATGCAGAGAAGAATCCAGACATCATTATCATAGATTTAATCATTGGAACTTTATAGTCCCAGAGATTTATTTTTTCCTTTGGTTTTTGAATCTCTTTTTTATCACGTGGAATTTTCAGCATTGTATATGGAACTATAATGAGTGGAATGGTACCTGTAATAAGGAAGTATCGCCATGTAACAGCTATTGTTGGTAAAAATAGGATGTATGCTACCCCGGTAAGTGCATATCCAATGCCATATCCGCTCTGAATGAAACCAAATATTGTGCTCCTTATGTTAGCAGGTGAAAATTCGTATCCCAGCAGTGTACCTGAAGTCCATTCACCACCCATGAATATGCCCTGTATAAATCTGGCGGACAAAAGTATAATTACATCTGGAGAAAAGGCCATAACACTTGCAAAAATAGCATATCCGGCAGTGCTCATGGCCATTACGCGCCTGGCCCCTACTTTGTCGGTCAGGTTTCCCAGATACAGGCCACCGAAAAATCGTCCTATTAATCCCAGGGCAAATAGAAGGGATACTACACCTAAACCTACATGGTATGATTTTTCCAATTCCGCATAAATATATGTTACGAGAGTAAGATCGTAAATATTGCCTATCCATGAACCTGTTGACGCAAAAGCTGCATGGACATAGTCCTTCATATCCCTTAATTTAGGCATTTAAGTTAAAGTTTCCCTGACTATAATTGGCATACATTTAAGAAATTTGCTATATGTTGCCACCCTCTTATAAGGCAAAAGCCAGATACCATTTTATCAGTTAAAATCAATTTTGACTTTCCAGCTTGACCTTTCCTGCACGGCGGATGCATTGACACCCCTCTCCTTAATAAGTTCAACTAATTTTTCAGCCCGGTCCTGCCTGTTGAGATCTATATAAATGGCATCAAGCCCGAATTCAGGCATTGTTCCCTGGGATGAAACAAGATCGTTTATCTTATTCATTACAGAAATAAATTTATCCTTATCGATATAAAATGTTCCTTTTTCTATTTTTAAAATTCCTGCCTGGATAATTCCGTCATAGGTAATACTTGAAACTTTTTTATTAACATGCCCGGCTGACGTTCTATAATAAAGAAACATCAGTACGATGAAAACAATCAAAAGAATTATCCCGAGAGAAAATATGCCCAGACCGAAAGAAAGCATGGACATTATAAAAAATATAACCCCTATAGCCAGGTATACATTTGCCATCCGGTATGTATCTACATTTATTATATATAATTTAGTATGGGGACATTCCATAGTATTAATAGGAAGTTTAGAAATATTTTATTACAATATGCAATATGGTAATGAATGGAAAAAATTAAACTCAATGAAAACGAATGCAAAACCATTTCAGGATACCCATGTATTGACACTTTAATGCAGGGGGGTATAGAACCAGGAATAATTACTGAATTTTACGGTGAAGGAGGGGCAGGCAAGTCAAATTTAGCCATGATATATTCATTTTCCGTATTAAAAAACAACCATTCGGTTATCTATGTGGACAGTGAGGGATTTTCCATTGAAAGATTCAGGAGCATTGCAAATAATGATATGGAATCCATAAATCACATGAACATTTACAGGGTAAAATCACTTGATGACCAGTATTTAGCATTAATAAAATCTGATAAGTTAATAGGAGAAAAAACAGAGTCCAAAAATAGTTTTGGGATTATGATTGTTGATTCATTTACAAATTTCTTTAGGATGGAGACAGGAAAGGATCCATCGGCCAGGATGGAGGGGTATGAAAAGCAGCTTAACATACTCTCTGGCATAGCTCTTAAATATAAAATTCCAGTAGTAATAACAAACCAGATATATGAGGATGTGAATAATAGCCAGTTAGAACCCTTTGGCGGATTTTTCATAGACCATGCAATGAAAGCCATATACAGGGTAGAAAAATTTCCCGGTGGAAAACGCAGAATAACAGTAGAAAAACACAGGTCAATTTCTGAAGGGACATATGCGAATTTCAGAATAGTTGATGCCGGGATAGAATGTGAGGTTTAAAAATGGGGGTAGATATCTCAGGAATACTGGTAAAACATCCAACAAGTATAAAAGACAACAGTGGAATTACTGTGTCTGTTGATGCATTTAATATAATATACCAGTTCCTGAGCAGCATACGGGGAGAGGATGGAGAGCCGCTTAAGGATGCATCAGGAAACATTACCTCGCACTTATCTGGAATCTTTTACAGGACAGCAACACTGTTGCAGAACAATATAAAACCCGTGTATTCCTTTGATGGAAAGCCATACAGGCTTAAGAATGAGACATTAAAGGAAAGAAAAGCAATAAAAGATAAAAATATTGCAGAATTAAATATTGCAATAGAGGCAAAGGATACCGAAAGGATAAAAAGCCTGTCATCAAGAATTAATTACATTACTGAAGGCATAGTTTTAGAGTCCAAGAAGCTTCTTGACCTTATGGGCATACCATGGGTGCAGGCACCCAGTGAAGGGGAAGCCCAGGCTTCCTATATGAGTCGAATAGGAAAAGTCGATTCTGTAATATCACAGGATTATGACTGCCTCTTATTTGGTGCAAAAAGAGTTCTAAGGAATTTTACCATGTACGGAAGGAGGCGGATATCTGGCACGGGCAAATTTATAAACATTACTCCGGAAATTATAGATTTGAATGAAAATCTTGAACGTAATGGAATTACACAGAGCCAGCTTATTGATATAGGAATTCTCGTGGGAACAGATTTTAATCCCGGCATAAGAGGGATAGGAGCTAAAACAGGGCTTTCACTTATAAAGAAATATGGAAATATAGAGACCGTGTTAAAGGAGAAGGGAAAAACAATAGAAAATCTGGATGAAATTAGAAATTTTTTCACGAATCCACCAGCTGCAGAAGTAGGTGACCTTAAATTTCCTGCTCCAGACAGGAATGGAATAATTGAATACCTCTGTAAGGAACATAGTTTTTCTGAAAACAGAATAAACGCAATTCTTGACCAGATTGCAAAAAATTATTCAGGTGCGAACCAGTCGAACCTTGACAAATATTTCTAATTGTGAATCTCCTGTTCAGACACCATAACCTTATGGGACCGTGGATATTCCAGGTCTATTATATCTTTCATAGTTTTCTTTAGAGATTTTTCATCTATTGTGAAGTTCTGGTTTCTAAAACCCTCCTCAATAATATTGAACTCCCCGCCAGATTTTTTCACAGTGACTATACGATCCTTCTTGAAACTTTTTATTGTCAGTATATGGTTGTCGTCCATCTTCATCAGCATGCTATGAACATGCTTATCAACACTTCTTATTGGTATCCATGGCATTTAATCACTGTTAAGTTTATTGCTTATGGGCAATATAACATTTATCAAGATTTCAGTAAGGGCCTTTTTTAAATCCATTGGATGCACTTCCGAATTAAGATATTTTGATTCAAGTTCCCTGAACGAATGTATTGTGTATGGCCCACCATGCGATTCTGATCTCTTTATTTCTATTTCTCTGGCATAATATGGAAATATGAGGTATTTCATTATATCTATTACAGGATTGTTTTCAACAATTCCCATGGGACAGAATGCATTTTTGATTTTTCTCCTGATATCATTATCTGTATCAGTGAGGAAAAGTGCCGATTCGGGATCGCTCTTGGACATTTTCTTAAAGTCGTCCATTCTACCCTTTCCTTTAAGTGATGAAATCAGTGGCATTTCTAGCAGAACTGGTTTTTTTCTTCCCATTTTTTCTGCAATATCTCTTGCAAGCATGTATGCATGCCTCTGGTCAGTGCCTCCCAGTGCCAGATCAGAATTAAGATAAAATACGTCTGTTACCTGCATTAGCGGATATATGTATTTGCTGAAATCCTTATCCGCATCTTCCTCTGTTCTCCCCATTATAGGCAGTGCTCTCCTTATCCTCAACAGTGAAGAATTTTTTGCAATTTGAAGAAGTAACTCCCAGTAATCCGGATTTGCTACAAGATCTGTGGCCCATATGAATTGAACATCCTGGTTGAGGCCTGCGTATAGCATACTTTTTCTAAGTCTTTCACCACTTTCTCTAATTAGATTGATGTCACCACCAAGTTTATCATTGACCCTTGCATGCCAGTCTGCCAGCAGGACCTTTACCCTGAAGCCAAGTTTTACCAGCTCATTTATCTTGTTTACATAGATTAATATGGCTATATGTGGAAGTCCTGAAGGTTCAAATCCTATATAGGCTTCCCTGTTTCCTGAAAATAAATCTTTTGATTCCTCAAGCGTTACTACTTCAGATGTATTGTTTTTTAAAATTTCAACATTTTCCATCTGGCCTTAATAGCATAGTATTTTATTAATTTTTATTTTTTAAGTAGTTTATCAAGCAGAGATGAGGCTTCCTTCTTGGTCAATTCTTCGAGAGAACCCTTTTTTAATGATTTCACATAATCATCAACGACTTTTTGGTTTGAATCTTCCCGTTTTATCAGGTCATTGACAAAAGAAAGCTGTTTCTTTGTTATGTTATCGTCTTTATTATACATGAATATGTAATACAACAAATGTACATAATATTATTGATGTGTTTTCTGTGGGATAACATCCCCTCTCCTGTTATTATGAGACAACCTTTCTTCAGTGGAACTTCTCTGGCAATTCATCCCTGCTCCTGATCCGAAGTTTGTAGCAGTTCTTTCTTCCATATATGGAAAAGGATTCCATCTGGCTGGAAGGGTGCTAATAGTTCTTATCCCCTGGGCAAACCTGGGGGAACAAAGGCATTCACAATACCAGAGAAGAATTTCACGCTGAACTGATTAGATGTGGCAATATTCTGCACAGCTGTATGACACAATATACTCTATATGGGTCTATTTTAGAATAGTGAACCATATTTATTTAACGAAAAAATAATATATGTATGCATATTGTCATACACAATGATCGTAGACTCTATTGAAATGGAAAATTTCAAATCATATGGAAATAAACAATATATAAAAATAAACAACGGATTTACGGTCATCATAGGACCTAATGGCGCCGGCAAAAGCAATATAGGAGATGGAATGCTATTTGTCCTGGGCATAAGATCCAACAAAACTGTCAGGGTGGATAAACTGGAGGATTTCATCCATAAGACAGATCCACCGAAAAAACACTGTTATGTGACGTTGAACGTCATATCTGATGATAATAATACGTACTCCATAAAAAGGGAGCTCATTTACAACAGGGGAGAATACAAATCCAATTATTATATAAATAACAGACGGGCAACAAGAAACGACGTTTTGAAATTGATTGATACCTTCCATATTTACCTTGATGCCTATAGCTTTGTCCTGCAAGGTGATATAAATAACCTTGTTAAAATGAGCGGAACCGAAAGAAGAAAGCTTTTTGAATCTATTGCAGGAATAGAAAGCTATAAAGAAAGAATAGAAAGTGCCCAGAATGATATAAATGGATTGAATGAAAACCTTAACAGCATGGATGCAGTTCTCATGGAAATAAAAACTGTACTGGACACACTTGAGGTCGACAGGGACAATGCAATCAAATACAATAATATAAACAGGGAGTTAAATGAACTTAAACTGTTCCTCAAGGTCAAAGACAGAGACAGAATAAATCAGGAACTTTCCATGTACAGAGACAATATAGAAAAAAATAAGTCGGAAATAGAGGAACTGGAAGAAGAAAATAAAAAACTTGACCAGAACAGAGAAGAGGCTAACCGATAAGATTAAGGAAATAGAGGACAAATTGGATGCTATGGGCGGGCAGGAGGTCCAGAGAATTAGAAAAATTATAGAGGAACTGAATATCAGTATTTCTGAATTTGAAACCAAGATATCTGTAACAAAGGAAGCAAAAATAAATTCAGAATCAAGATTAAAAACCTCTAAGGATGCATATGGCTTCAATCAGGATCAGCTTGAAAAGAAAATAAAAGAGAAAAAGAACTACGAATCATACCTGAGAAACGCAGAAAACACAATCAAAAAAATTAATGATGAACTTGAAAAATTCAGGCAGGAAAATTATGAAAATTCAAGAACTGCGCGGGAGATAAACGGAAGGCTGGCGTCCATAGACAGTGAAGTTCAGGAAATCAATAACCAGATCATCAATGACAGTGACATAAGTAATATAGAGCTGGAATTGTCTGGATTTGCCAAGGAAACCACAATGAATGAAGAAAAAATAAAAGATGAAACTATAAAGGCCAAGGATTTGAAATGGAAAATTGATAATCTCAAGAACAACATAAAACAATATAATGACGAGATCAATGAAGTAAATAAGAAATTTCTGGAAGTACGAAATAAGCTGAATGACCTCGTGTCTATAAAGAATGACAATGACATAGAGATAAGGAACAAGGAAAAGGAGTTACGGGGACTGAACTTCAGAAGCAATATTTCACCTGCACTCAGGGAAATAAATACCATGATGGAGGATGACAGGGGAATTTATGGCCCCCTGAACAAGCTTATAGAGTATAAGGACGAGTATGCAAATGCAATTATGGTTGCCGCAGGAGGAAGAATGAATTCAGTAGTAGTTGATACCGATTTCACAGCCCAGAAATGCATACAGGCATTAAAATCAAAAAAATTAGGGCGGCTCACTTTCATACCATTGAATAAAATCATCACGCCCAATGACAGGCAAAAGGCAGTTGAACTGGTCAGTTCACATGATGCTATTGACTTTGTCAGGAATTTGATAAACTATGACTCTATGTTCGAAAAGGCTGTTAAATATGCCTTTGGAGATACCATACTGATGGATACAATTGAGAGGGCAAGGAAACATATGACTGGAGTCAGAATCGTTACACTGGCCGGCGATGTACTGGACCCCTCAGGCGCTATGACAGGCGGATCAGTTAAAAATGACGAAGTACTGGCAAACCGTCTGATAAAAGCAATATCAGAACTTGAGGAACATAATGAGATTCTAAAAAGTGAAATAAGCTTTAAACAGAGAGAGAATACGGATATTTCTTCCAAACTTGCAGAACTTTCAAGAAAAAGAGATATTTCAACAACTAACATAAATAATTACGAGGTACAGTTAAAGGAATCTGAAAATTCCATTAAGGGCTTCTGAAGAAAAAATAGAGGATTTAAAAACCAGGATAAAAGAGGCTGAGGAGAGAAAGAATAGCTTTGAATTCAAGAAAAACGAAATAAAAATGAAGTTGTTCAAGCTAGAAAAAGAACGGGACCAGCTATTTAAAAAATTAAAAGAACTGTCTCCTGAAAATGTACAGATAGAGAAGGATATGGAGGGCGAACTATCACAGGCAAGAAAAAGCAAGGAGAATTATTCAAATACTCTTGCCCAGATTGAGACAGAAATCAAACATTTAAGTGAAAAAAGTGAAGATTTGCAGGAGAAAATAGGGTTACTTGGGGATGATATTAGAAAATACGGGGAAATGATAGGAGAATATGGGGAAAAAGTTGAAACCATGAAATCTGAACTACAAAAAAATAGGGAGAGGGAGAATGATATTGATTCAAAGTCAAGGGAACTTTATAATGAAAAGACGCAGGTATCCAGTACCATAGATAAGATTTACGAGACTATAAGGAAAAACGATGATCTGATTAGCAATAAAAAAACTATAATAGCATCCCTGTCAACAAAAATAGAAAATATGGCACTCCAGCTGGACACCCTAAATTATGAAATAGAAAATGGCAACATTGAATTTAAGGATTTCAAGATGAGCATCAATGAAGTAAAACAGAAAATAGAGGAGAATAACAGAAAAATCGAGGATCTTGGTGCTGTCAATATGAGGGCGATTGAACAGTATGACCAGGAATTGAATAGGTATAAGAGCACAGACGAGAAATATAAAATTCTGCTCTCAGAAAGGAATGATCTTATTGAACTGCAGAATCAGATCATAGAGGATGAGAAGAGAATTTTCCTGGAATTGTTTGATACTATCAATACCCAGTTTCAGAAGATATATTCAAGGCTATCAGAAGGAGGTGAAGCTAATCTGGAAATTACCAGCAGGGAAGATCCACTTAACGCTGAGGTTTATATAAAGGTAAAACCAGTCGGTAAACATATGATAAAAATAGATGCACTCAGTGGGGGAGAGAAAAGTGTCGCAGTTCTTGCGCTTATACTTTCATTTCAGATAAAAAATCCATCACCCATATACTATCTTGATGAGGTGGATATGTTTCTTGATGGGCATAATGCAGAACATGTTGGAGAACTGTTCAGGGAGAATTCTAAAAGTTCACAGGTGGTCATGGTTTCCCTGAAAGGTGCTGTTACAAAATTTGCAGACAATCTTATAGGCGTTACTATAGATAATAAAGGGAATACGAAAATAGTCCAGAAGAGAATAGGTGATGATCTTGGAGAGAAATGAAATACTCAGGGCAATGATAACCCAGAATGTAGGCGATGACCTCCTTTATTATGAAGATATCCTTAATGGTGTTGAAGAAAACATAAACTATCCTGATGTTTTTTCCGAAACTGTTTCCAAGATATTCAGTCTTGTGCTTTCGGGAAAACTGGATCCATGGAGTGTTAATATTTCAGAGTTCAAAGATCTTTTTGCCAGGGAGCGGAACGAGAATTTTGAAGTGGCAGGGATATTGATTTCCAGTGCCTGGCATGTGCTCTATGAAAAGAGTATACAGATGATGCGGTATGCAATCAACGAAGAGACCGATTATCCTGAAGAGAATACCGGTACAGATGATGAACAGGGTATATACGATTCCGATGATACCACCATAGGAGCAATGCCGGATCTCAAAATTCCGGTTATGCACAGGGAGGCAGCAGAGGTTACATTAACAGAGTTTCTGAATGCGATGAAAAGAGTATACAGGACAAAGGAAAGGAAAAGGGAATTTGATCAGCCAGATTATCCTCCAGATATTGATGAAGAAATCATTTCAAAATCTAACACAGATTCTATTGATCATGGAATAGAAGAAACATTACAGCAAATATCACATTATATGAACCCATTTTTCGTGGAAGACTACTGGGGTAATACAAGATCACAAAGAGCAAATTTTATTTTATTTTTACTCTTCCTTGAAAGGGCAGACAAAATAAGATTGACCCAGGAAGAGCCATTTGGAAATATACAGGTTATAAAATTATTTTAGGTACCGTCAATTATTCCGTCTTCTGTGAGGGTGATAACGGCTTCCCCCTCTGGAAGGTATGGTGAGTCAATAAGCCTTGCTATTCTTTTTCCTGCCTTTGCCTTTCTAAGATATATTCTAAAGGTTGCTGTATGCCCCACTATGTTACCGCCTATAGGTGTCATTGGGTCTCCAAAGAACACCGCAGGATTTGCGGATACCTGATTGGTTACTGCTATGACAGCATTGAATATGGTGCCAAATTTTAACAGATCATGCATGTGCTTATTCAACAGCTGCTGTCTCTCAGCAAGTGAACCCCTGCCAACATATTCAGAACGGAAATGGGATGTCAGGGAATCGACAATCAGGAGTTTAATAGGGAACTCCTTTGCTATATCGGCCGCTTTTTCTGCCAGAAGTATCTGATGATGGGCATTGTATGCCCTTGCCACATGTATTCTCTTCAGGGTTTCGTCAGGATCCAGGTTTTTGGCCTTAGCCATCTGGATTACCCTTTCCGGCCTGAATGTATTTTCAGTATCTATCATTAATACATCAGAATCCAGGCCGCCCCGTTCCTTCGGTATGGTGGCATTCACGGCCAGTTGCAACATTATCTGTGTTTTTCCAGAACCAAATTCACCAAAAAATTCTGTTATGGATTGGGTTTCCAGGCCACCGCCTATAAGATTGTCCAGTCCCTGTGCGCCCGTTGAGAGCTTCAACACTTCTTTTCTTCTCTGTAAAATTTCCTCTCCCGTTTCAAAATTACCCACATCTGCATATTTTCTTGCAGCGTTTATTATCTTTACAGCTGCGCCTTCTGCTATGCCACTGATATCAGCAAGGTCCTTGGGTGAAGCTACGGCAATTGCCATAATATCATCATATCCATTTTCCCTGAGCTTTTCAGCCGTAGCCTCTCCGACACCGGGTAAATCCTCTATGGTAAGTTTCTTGTTTTCAGTTTCGCCTTCTATTACATCATCAATTTTTTTTTCTTTTGCCATTCAATATTCAACTCCTTTTATGCCTAGGGAGGCATCAGTTTTATTCTCAGATACAATTTGGTCTACACCGAACATAGCTCTAATGGCATCAATGTTTTCCGGTATAACATCACTTTCCTGATGTACTGCCTGGATATAATGCACTTTATTCTTATAAATATTTACACTCTCTTTCCAGACAGCTATTTCGTAGAGGTCTGACCTGTTTCTTGAGAGCTCTCTTGCATAGTCCATAACCTGTGCCGTTGAATTTATTTTTTCACCGGCGTTGAGTAGTATCAAGCGTCTTTTCCCTGAAAGTGCTGATACCAGTTCATCTTTATCCGGTTCAGTGTTTAATTCAAGATTTATAACATGAACATGCATAAGTGTTGTTGGAACTTTTACCGCTGTTGTTTCTATATCAATATCTTCCATAACTGTCTTCAGATCTCCAGCGTGGTGAGATGGATATGTCATTGACGGCTCTATTGCATTAATGGGACCCTTTTTGCTGTCATTAGGGTCAGTGGCACGGCGCATTATTGTTGCATTGACACTCTGAATTCCGAATTTTTCCTTCAATGGAGACAAAGACCTCGCAAGGGCAGTTGTGTTGCATGACACAACCCGTACATAATTTTTGTTAACAGAATGTGAATAATTTGAATAAGCATTAAAGCTGGATTCTACGACACTGCTGCTCTCCCCACCTTCCAGAACTGCTTTTATTCCATATTTCCGGTATGCCTTTAAATTTTTCTCACCATTGCCTTCAGGTGTCCCGTCGACAACAATATCTGACTGGGAAAGAAGGTCTTCCAGTGTTCCCTTTACTTTTATTCCGTTTGCCTCAAATTCCTTTTTTTTCTCATTATCTGGGGCGTAAATATTAAAATTCCTGGATGCCAATTTTGTAATATAATCTGGGGAGTTTTTGACAATGCCTGTAACATACATATCATCCTGCATTGACACACCATAGGCAACTCTCCTGCCTATTGTTCCATAACCGTTTATAGCTACTCCTATCATTGAAATACGATTGTGTTGCATATTATAAATTTATTCATTGATAACTTTCTATATGCATTTGCCAAGGAAACTGTTATATTTATCAGACTGATTGGACATTGTGGTAACTACTAGATTAATGAAATATTTCCGGGAATACTATTACAAAAGCCCTCTGGGCATACCCGATATGTTGTTTCAGAGAGAAATAGGATTCATACCATTTAACGGTACAATGACACGCCACAGGAAATTCAACGGACAGGCAGAAATCGAAGACTTTGTTCGCAGATCGGTGCCTAGACATTTATATTATTCTTCCTCCTATTACCGTTTCCCTGATCAGCATAAAATGCTTGAAAAGGAATGGCTTGGGGCTGAACTTATATTTGATCTTGACGCAGACCACATTGAGGGCGCAGATAAGATGACATACATGGAAATACTTGCGGAGGTAAAAAAGCACACACTGAGACTGCTGGAAATGCTCATGGATGATTTTGGATTTGGAAATAAGAATATCAAGCTTTATTTTTCAGGTGGGAGAGGATACCATGTTCATGTGGAAAGCGACAGAATATACACCATGGATTCTGATTCAAGAAGGGAAATAGGGGATTATATACGAATTGAAGGATTGAATATGGAAGACCTGAAAATGCTTGATGACAGCTATTTTGAATTTGGCATACTTAAAAAATTCAATATTTACATATCAAATTTCTATATAAATTTGGATGAAAATTATATAAAAAATGTATTTGGTAAGGCATGGTGGAATTATATTAATTACCTGGAAAAATTTTACAACGGAGAGAAAATTATAGATTTTCTGCGAAATGATAAGGGAAATAAATTCAAATTGCTGATAAAACAGAATAAAAGCAATGAAAAAGCCTCCATAGATTATGACAGGATAATGCTTGAAAAGATCCTTGAGGATTTCAAAAAAAGTGCACTTGCCGAGATAGATGAGCCTGTAACTACCGATATACACCGACTCATAAGATTTCCATACAGCCTGCATGGCAAAACAGGGCTCATGGTGAAGCCCATTGCTATAGATGATTTAAAGTCCTTCACCCCTCTTGACGAAGCCATACCTGATATTTTTCTGGACAGGGAGGCAAAAATCAATTTAAAAATAGACAAGTTCTCCATTAAAATGAATAAAGAGAATTACAACATATTTAGGGGTGAAAATTCAGTACCTCTATACGTGGCCATATTTACGAATGCCATTAACGTTGCTGAATTTATTTAGTCGGTGAGGTCAAGACTTTTTAACCTCTTAAGAAAATCTCCTGGATTTGTGTCAAATAGGGATACGAGCTTAATCAGGTCTTCCCCTTCTATTAGCTCTCTGGTTTTATCCTTGCATGGTAATAGGTTTGCTTTTTTCAGTATACCGTTCTCAAAACATTGTGCAATGTTGTGCACCTGTCCAGTTCGTAGCGTAGGCAGTCTCAGTCGAACCTGCTTCAGGGATCTCAGGTTAATCTCTGATGTACAGGTATTCATTCTTCATAGATTGCCAAGAGGCCAACGCACTCACGGGGAACGGGTCTCCGCACAGATCGATGCCACGGAGGGTTATGGCCAGTGAAGCCAACCTGTCCCTGTCGTAGTCCCGGTCACAGTTGTCGCATTTAGATATCTTCCACGCAGGGTGCTTTACCTTTTCACCGCATACGGGACACTCTGAGGAGGTCCCTCGTGGATTCACATATATTGTCTTTTTCTGCGATTTGTATTCTATCATCTTCTGGAATTCAGAATATGGCCATCTGTTCAGATGTGTCCTGAACTTCTTCCCCTTATCCTCGCCACTTTTTCTTATGCCTTTCATATCCTCGAGGACAAAGGAGGTATCAGGATGTTCTCTCACTATTGTGGTGGACTGTTTGTGTAAAGCATCCTTTATCCTTCTTCTCTGTCTTCCTCTGGCCTGCTTCAATTTTTTGCTGCGCTTCTGTGGATTCCTGATATGCTTCTGCAATTTCTGAATCTGCCTGTCCAGATCGGCTTTCTGATCATGTGAGGATACCCTTGCATAGATGAAAGACATCCTGTTATTTTTTATGCCGAGTATACGATTGATCTCGCTCTCAGGCACACGCCGGAAGTTATTCGAGAGCCTGACACACCTGATCTTTCCTTCCCTGTCCCACTTCCTGAGTGTGTTCGGATTGAGTTGGAGTATTTTACAGGCATCCCTTATGGTATAGAGTTTTCCCATGATACTTATGACAACATATTACAAATATATATAATACTATTTATTAACTGTTTGAACCCCATGATGGAAAGAATACCTAAATTATCCATAAATTAATTTTTTAAGAATTCTGTAATCTTAGCCCTAAAATTTTATTTTTATGGTTGATTAAATAGTATCTGTTTAATTTTTAAGGTATTTCAAAGAGGAATTATTTATTATAGTATTTTTCTATTATATAATCCTCATTATCCTCCTTTATTATTTGAAAACCAAGTTTTTTGTAAAATGATATTGCATTATAGTTTAATTGATTTACATATAATTCAATGTTGGAAATTTTTTCGGCCATGATGATTTTTTCTACTGTGTTAAATAGTTGAGTGCCGTATCCATGTCCTATATAGGTGGGTTCCAGATAAAATCTTAGCAATATTTTATTGATTTTATTTATTTCTATAAATCCTACAAGCACATTACGATCAAACAGTCCATAAAATAAAGGATTGGTATTCTCAATTGATTCTTTTATCTCAGTTTTTATTTTGTTTACTGCATAGTATTTATTTATCCAGTACTGTATATACGCATCTGTGTATATGCCTTTATAAGCATATTTCCATGATCTCTCTGCAACTTTTATTATATCCAGTTCATCTCCATTTCTAACTGGCAATATTTCCATTGATTGTGATAATTGAAGGATATTATAATTTTATCCTGTAGTATTGCCTCTAGAAAAATTAAGCTTTAAAATCAATAGTGTGAATGACAGGTATTGCTTAATATTATAAATGGTAGAAAAATTTATTTCTATATGTGGAACCATGACTTTTTAACCGGTTCACTCTTGAGGTCTTCTATTAATTCTTTTTCCCTGGATGTAAGATGCTTTGGAACCTGCAATTTGAGGACAACAAGCAGATCACCACTTCCGCGGGAAGTTAGTCTGGGCATTCCGGCGCCTTTAATTCTTAAAACATCATCAGGCTGGCTTCCAGGCGGTATGTTTAAAGTGAATTTTTCTCTGAACAGAGGAATTTCTATGGTCCCGCCAAGAGCTGCTGTGGGGAAATCTATGGCCTCTTTTAAGTATAAATTGTCTCCCGTACGTTTTATATTTGGATTTGGCTGTATATATACCACTGCATAAAGATCTCCAGTAACTCCTCCGAGGGAATTGCCGAGCTTCTGTGTTCTCAGCCGGGTATTTGTGTCAACACCCTTTGGTACATTTATAGAAATGTTTTCTATTTTGGGCACATATCCTTTGCCAGCACAGGTCCTACATGGTGTTTTCGGTATTTTCCCTCTGCCATTACATGTGCGGCACACAACTACCTGAACAAAGTTAAAAAATCCCTGACCACGGCTTATCCGCTCCTGGCCGGTACCATGGCATGTGGGGCAGGTTATCAAAACTCCGCCCTCAGCACCGCTTCCATTACAGGCTTCGCACATAGCGTTTCTTCTGAATTTGATGGGCTTTGATGCCCCATAGTATGCATCTTCCAGTGTTACATTAACCTTTATATAGATATCAAGGTCTGGTTGGGTGTTATATCCGCCATAGAATCCTCCAGAATTGCTTCTGCCAAATCCGCCACCAAATATTGTATTAAATATATCGTTAATGTCATCAAAGTGTGAGAAGTTTTCCCAGTTGAAGCTTGACCCTCCTGCTCCACCTGCATCTCCGAAGGTAGTGGAACCGGTAGCGTCATATTGCTGCCGTTTCTTTGGATCAGACAGTACCTCATATGCCTCTGCAATTTCCTTGAATTTCTGTTCAGCTTCCTTGCTGCCGGCATTGACATCAGGATGATATTTCTTAGCCAGTTCCCTGAACTTAGCCCGAATTTCATCCTGTGATGCGGTCTTGTCTACTCCCAGCACCTTATAATAATCTTCTGACATTTTAACTCATTGGTTTTCTTTATAGTCTGTATTTACCGTATTGTCATCAGAGTCCTGACTGCCACTGTCCTTTTCCTGGGAAGATTCCTGGTTCTGTTCTTCCTGCTCTTCTGATTGCTGATTTGCATCCTGGTTAGGTTGCTGTGCCTGAGCCATCTTTGTATATACCTCAGTCATCTCTTTTGTCAGTGTTTCGGTTAGTTCCTTTACCTTTTCTGTGTCCTTCTTTTCAACAGCATCCTTAAGATCTTTAACAAAGCCCTTCATTTTATCCTTTGTTGCATCATCGAGCTTGTCTCCAGCTTCGTTTATTGTTTTTTCTACTGTATATGCCAGTGATTCTCCGTTGTTCAGGGTTTCTATTCTTTCTTTCTCCTTCTTATCATCCTCTGCAAACTGTTCAGCTTCCTTTTTCATTTTCTCTATTTCATCCTTTGAAAGTTTGTTTGAGGCACTGATTGAAATACTCTGGGATTTTCCTGTACCCTTATCCTTTGCAGAAACATTCAGTATGCCATTTGCATCAATATCAAATGTTACTTCTATCTGTGGAACTCCCCTTGGTGCTGGTGCTATGCCTGTAAGTACAAAATTGCCCAAAGACACATCATCTTTTACCAGCGGCCTTTCTCCCTGTACTATATGAATTTCAACCGAAGTTTGCATATCAGCTGCAGTTGAAAATATCTGTGTTTTCTTTGTGGGTATTGTAGAATTGGCACTGATCAATGGAGTCATGACACCACCAACAGTTTCAATACCAAGGGTAAGTGGAGTTACATCCAGAAGCACTATGTCTTTTATGTCTCCCATCAGGACTCCACCCTGAATTGCTGCACCTGTTGCTACTGCCTGCATGGGGTCTACTCCTCCTTCCACCTTCTTGCCAAAATAATCTTCAACGTATTTCCTCACATATGGCATTCTGGTAGGCCCTCCAATGAGTATGATTTTGTTTATATCACCCTTAGAAAGTTTTGCCCCCTCCAGCGCTTTGTCAAGGGATTGGGAAGACTTTCCGACTATAGGGGCGATAAGTTCCTCCAGCTTTGCACGGGTTAATTTGTATTCCAGATGCTTTGGGCCATCCTGGGTTGCAGTTATATAGGGCAGGTTTATGTCGGATTCAAGAACTGTGGACAGCTCTATTTTTGCCTTTTCTGCCGCATCTCTTAGCCTTATGTATGCAGATTTATCCTTCCTGAGATCAATTCCTTCCGTTGATTTGAAATCATCTGCCAGGAAGTTCACTATGGCTTCATCCATATCGCTACCACCAAGTTTTGTATCTCCTGATGTAGACATTACCTCAAAAACACCCTGCCCGAAATCCATTACTGTCACATCCAGCGTACCACCACCAAAATCATAAATAAGAATTTTAAGCGTTTCATTAAGTTTGTCTATTCCGTAAGCCATGCATGCGGCTGTAGGCTCATTTATAATCCTCTTCACATTTAATCCAGCGATGGCGCCTGCATCCTTTGTTGCCTGCCTCTGGTTGTCATTGAAATATGCTGGGACAGTTATTACTGCATCGTTTACAGGCTCACCTAGGAATGATTCAGCATCCTTCTTAATTTTCTGGAGTATAAATGCTGAGACCTGCTGCGGAGTATATTCTTTTCCAAATATTTTGTATTTGAAATCTGTTCCCATTTTCCTTTTTGCACCATATATTGTACCTTCTGGGTTAAGGAGTGCCTGTCTTCTGGCTGGTTCTCCAACCAGAAGTTGTCCATCCTTCGTGAATGCCACATAACTGGGAAAAGATTTCCCACCCAATGAAACTCCTTCCGCAGCCGGAATGGTTTCAGGCTTGCCGGAAATAACAACAGCTGCTGCCGAATTACTTGTACCAAGATCTATACCTATTATTTTACTCATTTTACTTCACCTTTTTGAAACTATTACTTTTGATGTCCTTAGAACATCACCATTAAGTGTATAACCTTTCTGAACCTCTTCCAGAACGGTCCCGTCCTCTCCCTGATCAAGCACACCTACTGCCTCCTCAAGATTCGGGTCATATTTCTTCCCTTTTCCATCTATTACCTGCAACCCGTGTGACTGTAAGACTTTTAGCAATTGTGACCTTACAGGTTCAAGTCTTGGGTCGTGGGTAACGCCTGCATCCAGTGTGTCCAGAACAGGCAAGAGTTCCTTGATAAGATCGCTGCTGGCATTTTTGCGAATGTTGTTTATTTCTCTTTCCTTGTATTTTGAATAGTTTTCCATCTCTGAACGCTGGCGTATATATAGATTTTTGTAATCGTTGAGGTCAGCGACTGTATCTGTATATAACTGCTTATATTTTTCCATTTCTTCCCTGTCCTTCATCTTATTTCTCTTCTTTACCTGTTCTATATCGAATTCTAGGGGCCTATTATATTCTTTGTGATTCATCTTACACCACCAATGAGACCCCATACGAAAGTGTGGGGGGGGATTCTGCAGTGAACCCGAATCCTTTGCCGTATTTTATCGGTTTGACATTCTTCGTGCTTATATCCATATTCTTTTCTCCTCCTTTTATACGGATTGATTTCCCAGATGCGTATGCATCTCTCCGGTCTAACTTCTGACTTTCTTTCATGTTTTTCACGGCCCCCTAATAAATTCCTGTGCTATTTCTCACAGAACAAATCCTTCAGGCAGAGGTAGTTGACGACACATACATTTGTTCTTCTATATAAATATTTTCTATATAAATATTTACATTTTTGATATTATTTATTAAGGGGAATTTTGTTGAAATGTTCATATCCTACATTCTTTATTGGAACCCATGATTTGTCATAAATTACGTTATCCCCATTATATGTTTCGCCTATGCAATGAACCTCTATTTTTTCCCTGTCCATTGCCTGTGTAAACTCTTTAATTGAAGATTTCTCCACTGTAAACATAAGCTCGTAATCTCCACCGAAGGATAATGCTATATCATCAATGGAAAAGCCTGAAACGGCTGCTGCGGCTTTAACGTCTTCATCGATCGGTATTTTATTTCCATAAATCTTAAAACCGACTCCAAAATCCATTGAAACCTGGTGTATTGATGCAAAAACTCCATCTGACAGATCCATCATGAATTTTGCACCCCCCGCACTAATTTTTAACGCTTCATTTATCCTTGGTTCCACATCAAGCATCTTCTTGATTCCAAGTTCCCTGTCAATTCCGTATGTATAATATATGTATCCGGCACCAGCAGAACCGAGAGAGTTTGTTACCAGGAGATACTGTCCCTCTGCTATGTCAGACCTTCTCCTTACAAGATCAGGGGACTGCTTTCCCACTATGGTGCCTGAGGCTGTAAAGTCACAGCCTTCCTTTGTGTCCCCGCCAATGATTGAAGCATGAAATTTTCCAAGTTCATGTCTTATTCCTCTGTAAAACTCCTGAAGGTATTCAATTTCATATTCAGGGGAAACGGAAAGTGAAACCAGAAATCCCAGAGGAATTCCGGCCATTGCTGCCACGTCGCTTAGATTTATTGCCGCAAAGAATTTCCCTGCCAGAAATGGGTTCGTACCTTCTGGTATGTGTGTTTTCCTTGTGATTAAATCTGTTGAAAGAAGGATATATGAGTTCCCATACTCTATCAGGGCACAATCATCCTTCTCCTCCAGGCCGGTTTCTCCATATTCTAATATCTCTATAATTTTCCTTTCCCCGAGGTCCTTTAATTTCAATAAGGTTGTTATAAATTCGTTTAATTTAAAGTTTATTATATATCTCTATTAGGGCTGAAAAATTTTTATATATGATAGACATATTCTAGCATAGGTGATAAAATTTATCAATGACCTGGATACATTACGGGATGAACTTTATGATAACTCGAAAGAAATTCTTCGTTTACTGGAAAAAAGAAAACAAATAGCTATGAGAATAGGTGAATATAAAATTGCAAAAGATTTGAAAATTAGAAACCGTGAAAGGGAAATAGAAATATTAAAGTCGCTTTCGGATGACCAGTTCAAAGAAGCAGTGCTTAACATACTTTTTGAATTTTCAATAAATTATGAGGTTGAAAGGGAACATGCTGTAAGTCCTGTAAAATATTCTAAAATGATCAATGGTATTAAATACGTGGAATATCGGGGTGAAATAGATAATTTGATATTTATTCTCTCAAGAATTTTTAATCCCGGAACATTAATATTATGCAGGTATAGCAGTATATGTGAAATCTTCGGCATGGGGGGTCACCATATAACAGAAAGGATTGAAATTCCTGACCTCACCATATATCTTGACGGACGTGAAAATCAGGATATAATAATAGGGGAAGATTACATGCTCATATCTGAAAAATTCCTTACAAATAAAGGAAATATATATAAAGTGGAAATAAGGTAACATGCGCTTACTAGTTATGGGGTCAAATGGACGACTTGGCAAAACACTTATGAAAATTTTTCCTGATGCTCATGGAATTGATATTGAAAATTCCGGCCATATGGAAGCAGAACTGAAGGAAGCAGATTTTGCATTTCTGGCATTGCCAGTGGAAGCCACATTGAACATTGTAAAACGTTTCCCGGAATATGGAGGGTTCATAGACCTCACATCTGTTAAATCAAAAATGGTAAGCTTCTCAGGGCATATAATCAGCCTCCATCCTCTCTTCGGCCCTGAGTCCTATGAAAAGAATAAGTCTATTATATTTATTAATGACATATCAAGGATTAATTCACTGGATGATATAAAAAATATGTTTCCAGGCTACAATATAATCTCTATGGATGCAGAACAGCATGACACCCTGATAGGTGAAATACTTGTAAAGCCATATATATTGTCCTATATATCTGAGTCCTGTAATTCGGATATTGTGACAGGGTCCTATTCCAAATTTCTAGAAATTGAAAAAATAAAGTATAAGGAAAATCCCGGTGTTCTTATTGATACAATAAAATATAATGCTAACTCCAGGGAAATAATAAATGAAATTGAAAAAAAACTTCAAGATTTAAAAAAATTAATAGGTGATTGACGAGCCTGCCAACCTGTTTACAAGTGTGTTGTAATCCCCCTGGAAGAACATTCTGTCCTCAAGTTCCAGATCGTATTTAAAGTCCTCAAGATCAAGAGAATTGTAATATTTTGAAAGTTCGGTAAAATTATGGTCCAGGGATGACTGCATAATAAGGTCAAGTAGCTTCCCATCATACTTATCATTGTGAATTCCCCTTTCCTTATTTCCACCGGTTGGGTATGATAGAACTGGATATTTATCGCCTAAATCTATAAGTATCCTGGCAAGTGAATAAAGTCTAGGTGGCCTGTAGAGCCCTTTTTTCCATAATCTTTCAACAAGGGTGTTTTTCTGTATATTCATCGGATTTATAGATATATCAGCGGAGTATGGTGCTACAATCGCAACTGATTTTTCAATATCTTCTATTGCCCTTTTTTCCGATATAAATGGGGGTTTGAACAATAGATATGTCCGCAGTTCTATTTTTTCTCTCTGGAGAATATTGGCAGCGTCAATGAATTTCTTCAATGTGCTCCCCTTGTTCACCGAATATTTCATGATATAATCATCGGCACTTTCAAGCCCAATTGCTATTCGCATGTCAATTCCTGCTTTTTTGAACGGCTGCAGAGTTTCAGGACGAATATACTCCGTTCTTGATTCAACCAGAAGTTTGTCTATCTTATCCTTCATTCTGTCAATGAAATAATCCCTGACCGCTGGATGCACCTCATTTGGGTCTAAAAAACTACCAGAAGTAAAAATTTTTAATACTTTTGTGTCATTTAAAGAATCATATAATGTATCTATTTGCCTCATGAGATTTTCATCTACTATTTCCGGTGAAGTATCGTTAAAATAGCCACACATTGAACAGGCCGTGAATTTATACCATGCACATCCTGTTGTCCTGAAAATGCATACCATCGTTTTTTCTGGTGTTCCTCTTAAGCGGTCCAGTTCCTTCCATATGGATACAGGTTTATCAACGTCATTTTTTCTATCATTTTCATGCATCAAACTTTTAATATAAAGTGAATAATCTCTGGTTACCATTCCATTTTATATTGATTCTATCTATATGAGCATTGTTGTTTCATATTTCCGGGCAGGAATTCCTCTTGCAGAACACTCAATCAAAAATTACCCGACTGTTAATCCTGGTACATGAATCATATATCGGCAACAAAGATACTGAGGGATTTGCCCTATTTATGGGAATCAGTGAGCGAAGGTAAGGAACCATATCATAAATCGGAGCCGCAATGTATTGTTGCAGATCAATCATGACCTCATCGGAACTATGATAAAGAGGAGATGGAAGCGAACCATTTTATATCCCCATGACATAATTTATCCACTAACAGACAGGAGCGAAATCGATCTAACAGGATATTGCTTCATGCGTACCTGCATCCGTAAAGTCGGATAGCTTAGCATGAGAAATATAGTACCTCCAGGCGGAAGGAAATTAATGCCATGAAAATTCCTTTAACAATCTTTCCAGGGTAAGATTACTGAGAAAGTTTTGAGAGGATGTAGCCAGGTGTCCTGTGTTCTGGATTCAATATTACTATGTGGAGGAGGAGTCTATGCAACAGAAAAAAATTCGTATATACAGGTTTAGAATCTCAATGAAGGGAAGAAGAGGTATATGGCGTAAAATAGAGATAAAAGGTGATCAGACATTTGGAGACCTTGACCGGATGATCCGAATCTCGTTCAACCTTGATACATTTGACCACCTTAGTGAGTTCTATAGCGGGAAGAAATGGTACAGATCCGGCTTTGGAATAATCAAACCAATAGGCCAAGGCGAGGGAGCAGATTTAAGAATTGATTCTATTGGAATAGGAACTGGTAGCAAATTTGGATACGTTTACGACTTTGGGTCTGAAGTACATTTTTATATAACCGCCCAGCAGATATTGGAAGAAGAATTGAGTGACGAGGATTTTCCAAGAGTAGTATCTGAAAATAAAAAAAAGGATTATTATTGCTCAGATTGTGCTGCCTCTGGGAAAAAAACAATTGCCAGCCTGGAATGCTACGTTTGCTCAGAGGAAATGGGCAAGTCTGTATATCTTTGTGATAAATGTGCTGAAAGTGAAAAGCATGAGGACCATTTTACGGGCGACATTATGGAATGAATGCGTTTCTGCCATTCTTTTCCAGAAGGATATGAGTCCCGGTTCATCACAACAAATGACGGTACCATAACACTTGGGTATGAACAGGCTGTTCCAGGGCTTTTCTTCCTGCAATATACCATAGACTATCTCCTGGATCGTGGACTCTGTCTGCAATCATCTGCCGGAATAATTTTTTGATCTGCTTGTTAGCTCGGTGTGTCACCAATTGAAATATTATTTAATT
The DNA here is from genome assembly GCF_000496155.1 of Ferroplasma sp. Type II. Taxonomy (NCBI): domain Archaea; kingdom Methanobacteriati; phylum Thermoplasmatota; class Thermoplasmata; order Thermoplasmatales; family Ferroplasmaceae; genus Ferroplasma; species Ferroplasma sp. Type II. Next base: position 91,974 of record NZ_KI542699.1, on the reverse strand, counting down.
TTAATAGCCCCAAAATCTATATCCTTAATGGCATAGGCAACCACTCTGGAATCACTTCTGTCAATTTCTTCCATTTCCGTCAGCGCCTCCATGACTTTTAAAAAGTCCGATCGATCCTTATTGATATTGAATACTATGAAATCTATATCTCCAAGAACAAAATATATGGCTATGACATTTGGAAGTTGCTTCAGCTTATCACCAATGGACGAGGCATAGTTTTTTGAGTATTTAGTCTTGATTAGGATTATTGTCATAAAATCAAATCCCAGGCGCTCATAATCAAGGATAGCCACTTCCTTTTTAATGATGCCTGATTTCTTCATATCCTTTATTCTCTTGCTAACCGCTGAGGGTGAAAACAGCCCTATGGCATTTCCTATGTCCTTTAGCGGCATAGCCGAATCGTCTTTTATAATGTTAAGTATGCGCTTATCAAATTCGTCAACCATTATAGTATATTTTCAGGATATATTTTATCTTTTATGTTTAGTTTTGGGTTTACAAGAAAAAAATACGTTAAAATATTTAATTTCCAAAAATTTTTCGTTTAAACTATCTTTATCAAATATTATAGAAGAAATAATATACAAGTAATTATTATATTTGTTATGAAATCAAACTCAGAAAACAGTTTGAAAAAAAATGAAGTCGGTACAATGCAGGGAATTTTCCAATCTCTTTCATATGTTGGACCGGCTGCGGACGTTGCCATATTGCTTCTTGGAACTGTTGAATTTGCCCTTGTGGCTTCTCCACTGGCTATAATAGTTGCCTGGCTTTCCTATGGGCTTTTTATGATTATGCCCTATGAGTTCTCGAAGTATAAGGCCAACGCAGGGAGCTATTACGCATATGCTGCTGGCAGTACAAAGAACGGAGTATTCGGGCCAATGGCACTATTCTCCTGGATGGGGGAAAATTTTACAGGCCAGGCTTTTGGTATTCTCGGGTTATCAGCATTTGTCTTTGCCATATCTACCTATATAAGCAAAATTCCCTATCTCTGGGTTGTTTTCGCAGTAATAATAACCTTGTATATGTTTATACTGCCATATCTTGGAATTAAAATATCAACCAATTATATGGCAATCACAGGATTAATGGAGGTTTTACTCCTGATCGTTGGATCCTTCTTCATAATAATAAGGCTAGGATCCGCAAATTCTTTAAGGCCTTTTTATCTTCCAACCGGAGGAGCCCTGGGAGGATTCTTCTTTGGTGTTATATTCTCCATAGTGGATTTCACCGGATTGGGGACAGTTACCACAATTTCAGAGGAAATGAAAAATTCAAAAAGAAATGTGAAAAAATCCATATTAATAGCATGGTTGCTTGCAGGACTTGCCTTAATTCCTGCAACATATGCGCTGGTTGTCGGGTGGGGGCTTCCATCCATTGCAAGTTTTGCTGTGATCACCAGATCCGGGGTTGTTAGTTTTCTATAAATTTATGGGTCCTGTAGGATTTGTTCTATTGATTATTTTCACTGTGAACAGCTATTTTTCCTATGCAGTGTCCAAGACAAATGCAGTGAGCAGGATATGGTACTCTGCGGCCAGGGACAAGGTAATATTCCCAAAATATATAGGGCAGCTTCATAAGGTGCATAAAACTCCTGGAAATGCCATGCTTGTATGGCTTGCAATTTCATTTGTGCTTGATCTTATAATGGGCGTCATATTTGGGCCGGTAAATGCTGCACTGATACTCCTGACAATGACTGGAATATGTATAGTTACTGTCCATATTATAGGGAACACTTCTCTCACATTCTTCAGCCATAATACTCTTAAAAAAACTGGGGAATCGAATCTATTGTACCATTACATAGCTCCTACCATAGCGAGTATAGTAGGTCTTGTCATAATATATTTCACAATAGAGACAAATGTTGTAGATTACATTGCCGCCCCCACAATGCTGAACCTTGCATTTTTCATCATATCAATAATAGGATTTCTATGGATAGTGGTTGGAGCTGTGGCGGTAACATTATACTATAAGTACAGGCATCCAGAAACATTGGAAAATGCGGGCAATTATGATGCAGAGGTAGATATTGCGGAGAATAGTTAAAAATAGGTGAAAAAAATGGAAAAATACGATTTAAGCTTTAAAAATGCACCGGATATCAGGACAGAACTTCCCGGGCCAAAATCTCTGGAAATGCTCAAGGAACAGGATAAATATGAAACAAATACCAGGGTTTATACTGATATATTTAAATTGGCTGTGAAGCGTGCAAGTGGATCAACAATAGAGGATATGGACGGAAACATATTCATAGATTGGTTTGCAGGGATAAGTGTGCTGAATCTGGGCCATAATAATCCCATAGTAATAAAGGCCATGAAAGACCAGCTGGAGAAACTTGTACACATAAATGAGGTACCCAGTGAGGCAAGAATAGAATTTATGAAAACCCTGAATTCTGTATTGCCTGTTGAAATGAAAAACAGGTCAAAGGTTATGTTCACTGTAACGGGTGCTGATGCCTGCGAGGCTGCGGTTAGCCTTGCCAGATATGTTTCAAAGAAAAAAACTATGGTTGTATTTGGTGGCGCCTATCATGGAGTTGCCGGAGAAATCGTAGGGGCCACGGCAAATTACCATTACAGGGATTATGCCGAACTGTCGCCAACAAACATATACCACCTCCCATTTCCCTATTCCTACCGGTTTCCCATAAAAGTGCCTGAAGAGGATATAAGCAAGGCAGTTGTTGACCAATTGGAATACCTTATAAAAGATCCACAGGCTGGTCCGGGTGCCATTGGTGGTGTCATGGTGGAGCCAGTACAGGGAGAAGGAGGTTATATAGTGCCACCTGATGATTTCCTGCCCATGCTGCGGGAGGTTACAGAGAAATACTCTGTACCCCTTATATTCGACGAAATCCAGTCTGGGATGGGAAGAACAGGAAAAATCTGGGCAAGTGAACACTATGGCGTGAGTCCAGACATTATGTGCATTTCAAAAAGCGTGGGTGGTGGGATACCAACTTCCATGATAGCATACAGAAGCGATTATGATATGCAACTGCCAAAGGGTTTTCATCTAGGCACATACAGGGCCAATCCTGTTGCTCTTGCAGCCGGCACAGCAATTCTCAATTATCTGAAAAATACGGATATACTTGAGAGGGTCTCTTCCAAGGGGCAGTATATAATGAAACGGCTTAATGAAATTCAGGATTCAAGCAGGTATATAGGGGAAGTAAGGGGAAAAGGGTTCATGATAGGGGCGGAACTTGTTAAAGGCAGGAAGACAAGGGAACCTTCACAGGAAATGGCAAATATGGTAAAATCCTATTTATACAGGCACGGGGTCCTAATGCTTACCTGCGGGCATTTTGGAAATGTTATGCGCTATATAGCACCTTTGACAATAGAGGATGAACTCATAGATAAGGGTTTAAGTATTTTCGAAGATGCGGTTAAGGAACTGGAGCACATATATTAAAGGAGGCAATTGTGTCGCAACAATTTAAGTTTATGAAATTCTCAGCCAATATTCAGGCTGGTTTCGGTTCCCTTAAAAACATAGGAAATGAGCTCAAAGAAATGGGTATTCGTGGTCATATAATTATAATTGCGGGTGAAACTTCTTTCGCCGTTGCCGGGAAAATCATTGTTGATTCCCTTTCGGAAAATGGATATCAAATAGACACATTAATTGAAAATCATATAGAGCCAACAGTTTATTTTGTGGAAAACCTCAAGGCACGTGTCAGGAATTTATTGATTGGGGATGATTCATTACTGCTTGGGATAGGTGGAGGATCTACACTGGATGTGTGCAAATATATATCATACAAACTGGATTTGAATTTTATAGCAGTTCCAACGCTGCTTTCCAGCGATGCGATTGCCACAGGTTACTCTGTTTTATGGGATAATAATAAAAATAATGCAATTCCAACAAAACCTCCCTTTTTAATAATAGGAGATTACGAAATATTAAGCAAACAACCGAAGAAATATGTTGCAGCGGGGGTAGGCGACATGCTTTCCAAACTTTCCGGCCTTTATGACTGGCGCCTGTCATTCTGGCTCGGTAATGAGACATACAATGATTTTGCCATGAACGTTGCAAAATCTACAACGGAATTGCTGGAAGCCAGGATGGAGGATGTGGCAAAGATGAATTATATAGGGATGGAAACCCTATTCCTGGCCGAAGTAACAGATGGCTATCTGATGCAATTATCTGGCACAACAAGGGTAGCAGCTGGAAGCGAGCATCTTTTCACATTTGCACTTGAGCAGGTACATGGAAAATCAAATCACGGTGCATATTGTGGGCTTGGAACAATTATGATGTCTTACCTTCAGAACAGGGGCGAGAAGATTGTCAGGAATCATTTAATAACGGTTGGTGCTCCGACCTGTGCGGCGGAAGTGGATGTAAAGCCTGGTGATATAGTAAAGGCACTAACCATGGCACATAAAATGCGAAACTGGTATACAATATTGGGTACCAACGGCCTGTCTGAGGGATCTGCAGAGAGGTTGGCAAGGTATTCACAGGTAATATAAGGAGGAATAATCATGACAATAAAAACTATTAATCCGTATACGGAGAAAGAAATAGGAAGATATGAAGAGGATAGTATAAGCACTGTGAAGGATAAAATATCTGGAATACGGCAGGCACAACTGGAATGGAAAAAGTCAATTCATGAGAGGATTGATTTTTTAGGCAACGTAGTCAACAAAAACCTAAGGGACAGAAAAAAGGAAATAGCAAAATCAATAACCGATGAAATGGGAAAGCCCATAAGCCAGAGCATTGCGGAAGTTGAAAAATGCATTGATACCATAGATTACATATGTCAACATTACTCAGGATATCTTGACAGTATGCCGGTGGAAACATCTACTGGGAAAGCGTATATTCGATTTGACCCAATCGGGGTTGTGCTTTTAATAATGCCATGGAATTTTCCACTGTGGCAGGTTGTCAGGGCTGCAGTTCCAGCAATGATAGCAGGAAACGGCATAGTTCTGAAGCACGCATCCTCGGTGACCGGGACATCAAAGATCATTGAGGAAGTATTTGAAACAGATGTTTTCAAATCCATTGTTTTAAAGGGAAATAAGTCATTGTCAGTTATCCAATACGTGGATGGTGTTTCCTTTACCGGGTCCACAAATGCGGGATCACTTATAGCATCCGAAGCTGGACAGAAGATTAAAAAATCAGTACTGGAATTGGGTGGTTCTGACCCCTTTATCGTACTTGCCAGTGCTGACATTGACAGGGCTGTTAAAAATGCCACTATTGGAAGGCTGCAAAATGGTGGCCAAAGCTGCATAGCATCAAAACGTTTCATTGTGGATAGCCGCATCGAGAAAGAATTCGGGCAAAAACTTGAAGAGTCGTTTGCAAATATAACCCCAGGAGACCCTGAAGACAATAGTACGTTCCTGGGCCCTTTATCATCTTCTGACCAGTCAGATATAGTAACTGAACAGGTTTCAACGCTAAAATCCATGGGCAAGGTAATAGGAGGTGGAAGAACTGGAAATCTGATTGAACCCACAATTGCTTATCCGGGCAAATTATTTTACAATGAGATTTTTGGCCCGGTGGCTGTGATTAAGCCATATAAAACTGATAAGGAGGCTATTGATCTGGCAAACGATTCACCATATGGTCTTGGAGCTTCCATCTGGGGCAATCCTGAAGATGCTGAAAAACTTGCTTCAGAAATTCAGTCAGGCATGGTGTATGTTAACAAACTCGTTGCTTCTGATCCACGGGTTCCCTTTGGAGGAACGAAAAATAGCGGGTACGGAAGAGAACTTTCACAGTTTGGTGTCAGGGAATTCACAAATATAAAAACTGTGTGGATTGAAAAGTAATATTTTTCAATATTTTCACTATTCTAATATTCATAAAGTAAAAAATTATATATCATCTCAAAATCAACCTAAGAGGGCTCGTAGTCTAGTGGTATGATGTCTCCCTGACACGGAGAAGGTCACCGGTCCGAATCCGGTCGGGCCCATTTTCAGTATATAGGTGAATATTAACATGATTAATAAAAATCAGAATCTATCCATTCATCAGGGAGGAACATCCCCAAATCTGCTCAAAGGCATGAGTTTAGCAATTGGCAGGATTGATTCACGAAGTTATCCAGGTAAGAATGTGATTTTATTTACAGAAAATGGAAAGAGGGCTACTGAGAAGTTTAAGGAAATTGAGGAGATTTTCGGAGGGCGGTTGAATTGACTCCACTTTCGAACAAAATAAACATTCCTCTTCTTATTATTGCAACTGCTGTTTTGATCTATTACTTAATTGCATTGATAACTATACTTTCTGGCGTAGATTTCTTGGTTGGACCAATATATCCACTGTATATTACCACCGGAGTCATTGTATTGTGTATAATCGGTATTCTGGCATCCATAAGGGCTAGGTACAGATGGGAAAGAGATCATAATGTAAGTAAGTGAGATTGAGAAGATTCTGTTACGGAGATAAAGGATGAAGCAAACTGTTATGTGGGAAAAACTTAGCGGTGGAAGGATAACGGGAATTGAAAGAGTTAACATTGAATTCTCTGACCCTCTTTCTGTGGAAAGTTTATCGTTTAACTCAGATTCTGAGGATAGTAGTTGGGCTCTTGAGTATTATGGCACAATAGACAGGACATTATCCTTTGAATGATATATATTTATTTCAATAATGTTAAAATAGTCGATTCTTTTGAAATTTTCCATATGTGGAAAAACCCTAAGCAGATTGGGGTTATGACCACAGATCAACCCCCTTGCAAGTAGCATCAGTAGTATCTGCTACCCTCTCCAGTTCAAAAGATGGAGCCTAAGCCAGAAAAACCTTTCCCTGCTTTCATCAAGATGTTGGACTGCCATTTATGCTAAATCTAAATGTGAAAATGGGACAGAACCTTAACTTATAGAAATACCTGGAAATGTAACGTAAACTGGTTTTAACTTCTGCCTCATTATACTGTTTTGAAGTTCCACTAGGTTTATGCAAATAGGTTTCAATTTTGATTTATTAAACCCCCATTTGACATTGCAAAGCATTTTGTAGTTCCATTTAGAAGCATCAGTTGGTTGTCTATTCAAATTGTCTTCACAAAGGGAAGTATAAATTAAAAGACTTCCAACAGCAGGAATGTTGTCCAAAAGTGCGTCTGAGTATCTACCTGACCATGGTTTCAATTGGTTTGCAGAATAGAAAGGGACGTTATACTGATTATTCTTATCGTTGTCTAGGATTGGTCCGTTAATATTGCCATCCTCATATACTTCTTCATATGTCTGCAAAAACGCCCAATTTGAGTAGCGCTCATTAATTCTCTTCACATTTATTCACAAACTACAAGGGCGACCAGCGATCAAAGTTGCTCTGCAACTCTCAAATTCAACTTCCAAACCAGAAAATACCTTAACATTCATACTCTTCTAAATTCCCTTTAATCATAGACCCTGCTCCTGTTCTCAAACCGTAAAAGAATTAGAGTGTTTTCATTTATTGCATAAATAAGTCCAAATGGCGGTATTCTAACGGTTCTTTCTCCATTGAGCACATAACTGAGAGGCTTTCCAATTTCTGGATTCTCTACAATTTTCCTTATGTTTTTCTCTAACCTATCTTTCACACTTTTATCCTTTATCCTCTTCACATCATGTTCGAATTTAGACGTGTAGACGATTTCGTCTATGCGTATTACCATTCTCTGAACTCTTTGAAGAATTCGTTTTTTGAACGGACTTTGTATTTTCCTTTATCGATGTCCTCCCATGCTTCCTCAATAAGTTTGAGTGTCATCATATCTTTAGAAGATATATTAGAACTCACTTTTTTCAATATAATCAAGTCATCTTGTGCGGTGACCGCGAGCAGGCTCCCGCTACCAATATTAAGCTTCTTTCGTATCTTTGAAGGGATCACTATTTGTCCCTTTGAACTTGTTTTAGTGAATTCCGTTTCAAACTCATCATCAGTCATTATGTAAGAATTTCTTACTTATATTTAAATATGTCCACCAATGAAGGTAATGTCATCTATTCTCAATTTTTACCTTTTTACTTCATTCAATGGAGGTTGATATTTTTATTGCTATGAAAAGGTCCACAAGATTATAATTCACCGAAGGAGTGTAACATTCTAAATTCATAGCATGTTGAAGTTCACTGAGAGTGGCATCACAAATTTTGTGTAATTTCTTGTCAAAATGTTATTATAGGAATGAATAATAATTTAATGGATTTCATGTTTAGAAGGATTAACTATAAATCGGTGTCTCCAGAGCTATATGAAACAATGCTTGGTTTTTCAAGGTATCTGGGTAAAAGTAGCCTTGAACAAAGCCTTATAGATCTAATAGAAATAAGAGCATCCCAAATAAATGGTTGCGCATGGTGCCTTGATATGCATACCAAGGATGCTATTGCATCTGGTGAATCTTCTCAGAGGATATTTCTTTTAAACGCATGGCAGGAATCCCCCCAGTTCACTAACCGTGAAAAAATGGCACTCAAATGGACAGAGGCAGTTACTCTGATTTCTGAAGGCAACCTAAGTGACGAACTTTTCAAGGAAGTCAGTAAAGAATTCAATGAAACTGAACTTGTAGAATTGACCGGAGCTATAATATCTATAAATTCATGGAATAGAGCCAACATTGCATTTCAGATGATCCCTGGAGAATATGTATCAAAAAGGAAGAAAGATAAGGGCAATGGCAAGAATTAGTTAATACACCAATTATTACCCAAATGTTTTGAATTATGGATTTTTGCATTCAGAGGATCTTAACATAATTTATAACAACTTGATAAATTCCTCTACAGTAAGATCACACTGCCGGATTATTGCTCTTAGCGTGCCCTTTGGCAATTCGTCATGATTAGGTATCGTCACTCTTCTGCCATCTGATTCCCGTTTCATTACCATATGGCTTCCTACTTGCCTTTTAATACAAATCCAATTTTGGAAATGGCTTTAACAGTGTCCATTCCAGAAATAGAGGGGAGTTTAGGCATTCAGTTCAACGTTTCCAATGATGTCGATGTCATGGGGGATGGGCTCTCCGTCTGATTTCATGTCATCTATATACCCCTGTATTGCCTCCTTTATGTTTGACATGGCCTCCTCAACTGTTCGGCCATCTGATATGCATCCTGGCAAAGCAGGAACTGTAGCCACATATATGTTATCCTCATCTTTTTCCAAGACTACGGTAAATCTCATGTGTTTTAAAGTAGAATTCTCTTTATAAACCTTTCGGATTATTTGCTGTCATCAGAAACGAAATTGAATAATTTCAATATATTGAACGCGTCCGGTCGCGTCCATTGACGGTCGAAATCTCAAGGCATAAAATAGAGTTGGTAGAGTAACATTGAACCTTGTCGGGATTAAAGAATTCTGATAGTTAATGAATAGTATCATATATATTTGTAATATGTTTTCATAAGTATCATGGGAAACTCTATACCATAAGGAATGCCTGTAAAATACTCCAACTCAATCCGAACACACTCAGGAAGTGGGACAGGGAAGGCAAGATCAGGTGTGTCAGGCTCTCAAACAACTTCCGGCGTGTGCCTGAGAGCGAGATCAATCGTATACCCGGCATAAAAAATAACAGGATGTCTTTCATCTATGCAAGGGTATCCTCACATGATCAGAAAGCCGATCTGGACAGGCAGATTCAGAAATTGCAGAAGCATGTAAAGAACCCACAGAAGCGCACCAAGAAGCTGAAGCAGGCCAGGGGAAGACAGAGAAGAAGGATAAAGGATGCAATGCACAAACAGTCCACCACAATAGTGAGAGAACATCCTGATACCTCCTTTGTCCTCGAGGATATGAAAGGCATAAGAAAAAGTGGCGAGGATAAGGGGGAGAAGTTCAGGACACATCTGAACAGATGGCCATATGCGGTGAAAATGTAAAGCACCCTGCGTGGAAGATATCCAGATGCAACAACTGTGATCGGAACTACGGCAGGAACAGGCTGGCCTCAATGGCTATAACACTGCGTGGTATCGATCTTTGCGGAGATCCGTTCCCCGTGAGTGCGTCGGCCTCTTGGCAGTCCATGAAGGATGAATACCTGCACATCAGAAATAAACCTGAGATTTCTGAAGCAGGTTCGACTGAGACTGCCTACACTACGAACAGGACAGGTGCATAACAATGCACAAAGTTTTGAGAACGGAATAACCAATACTGAATTGATACATTGGTAGTAACAATTATGTGGAAATTCGCAGACTCATGGAGAGGTCTTTTGCTTAGCAACAAATAACTCAAATAGATATCTCTTTTTGATATATCCAGCATATTTCGATTCAATGATTTCAGCTATACAATCTAGAAATGCTTTACGACTTTTTTCATTCATTGCTAAAACATCGGAATAGGTTCTCAACAGCTTCTGGTATTCTGCAGTTGAGTACTGAACTTCCTGCTCATAAACCCTTGAAAGTACTGTACTGAAACATTTTTTCGTCTCTTCCTCGTATTTTCGTGTGATAACTTCAGTAGGGTCTGGAAGTTGGAAAGTATCTGAGGTGTTTGGGTCATAGAGTTTATAACAAGTTTGACTATCTATAAAAAACTGCTTTGTACCACCGTTTATATGATGGGTTTCAATTAATACTAGATAGCCGTCCTCGTGTAAGAGACGAGCAACTCTAGGAACGCGTTTTTTTGGATCGACCCACTTGAAAGAAGTGCCAAAAACTGCAAGGTCATAGTAATTTGCTTTGTATTTCATCTTCTCGAAGTTTCCGATTTTGATCCTGATGTTGGGAAATTCAGAAAGTCTGGATCTTGCTATTCCTGCAAGTTTTGACCCAATCTCAACGCAATCAATATTAAGCCCTCTCTCAGCCAAACTCTTTGTTAGCTGTCCAGTTCCAGGCCCGATTTCAAGAATTTTACCGGATCCTTCAAGATGGCATGCTTCTTCCAAATCATCAATCAATGACCTGGGATACCGTGGTCTAACTAAATCGTAAATTTCGGCTATTGTGTCGAATAAGAGTCGTTTGTCTGCATCATCCAAGTTCATTTTGTATCCCTCCAGCAGGTGAGAGGTATATAGCCAAATTCGCTGCGTCATAGGATTCTTCTTGAGAATGTCAGGAATCATCTTGAAATATTTCTCGTTTTTCTGTAAATATTTGTTCTATTAAATCTGTTATTTCTATATCTTCTAACTTTCCCATGCGATATACGCTTTTTAATTTCCTTTTCTTTATTAAACTTACTGAAATTTCTTGAATAGTTTAAGGGATTTATGCCCATTAACTATGGGTAGGATTCGTTTAAAGGTTTAAACATGCTTGGATTGTCCTCTCATATTTGTAGGATAGACTCTATCCTTGGGATATGCCTTTAGGCATTCTGTACTGTTGTCGTTGCAGATAACTGCATTATTGACGGGATTATAATTGGAAAAACTATGCTGAAAATTGTAATGAGAATGCCAGAAATTATGAAAACAGAATGTATACCATAAGCCAGGAACAGGATTGGGAAAAATACTGATCCAAGAACGGTGGCAATACCCCGAAAAGTATATAAGTTTGATGCTGTCCTGCCAATAATCTCTTTCGGTGTTACAATTTTGAGATAAATTCTATAAATTGTATAGTATGAAGAAGAGAAGAATCCAATTAAGAACCAGAAAAGTGTATCCAGTATAATCAAAGAGCTTAAAACAACAGCAGCGACTAGAAGAATACCCATCACAGCGAGAGAACCAAACATGGCCTTTCCCACAAATCTTAAGGGAAAATATTTTCCAATTGCTATACCAGAGAACATAGCACCCACATAAAATAATGAAAACATGAGAGAATAATATAGGCTAGAACTGGATGCAAATATGTAAGTTATTCCCAACACAGGGAGCAGGGAAAAGAACGAGAAAATGGATATTATAATAGAGAGAATTAAAAGGTTTGAATTGCCTTTAAACACGTATCTCCAGCCACTAATTAACCCGTCTCGCATTTTTCTCTCTCCCTTCGTGAGCGCTATGGGCATGACTAATGTGAGAAATGATCCCGCAAACAAACAGAGCGAATAGAGTACCATAGAAAAAAATGCGTTGAATACTATTATGAGAAAGCCTCCAAGCACAAAACCCACAGTGGAACTGGCATTTCCGATTGCATTTGAATAGCCATTTGCCCTGGGAAGATCTTCTTTATCCACTATAATTGGAATCACAGTCCAGTCGGCAGTCCACATTATATCGTGTCCGATGGCCATAAATGCAACAATTGCAATAAATATGTATTCGTTTAGCCTCCCTATGTGTATAAGCAGAGCAAGAATGAGCGCTGATATGCCAATAACAATCTCAGAAAGAAACATTATATATCTTCTATCCTCCACTTTATCCACAATCGGGCCCGAAAGGAATGTTAACGTATATATGCCGTATTCAACGAACAGAATGATTCCTGTGAACACTATACTGTGGAAGTAGATGAATGAGAAAAATGGAATTGTAATTTGGTATAGGTTATAACCAATATTCACAAAGGAATTTTTGGAATTATAAAGAATGAATCTTCGGTTATGCAGAAGACTGGCCATTTAAACAAATAGGGGAAAATCATATAAAGTTTTTTGCTGGAATTTCCTTTCCAAAACAGTTCAGAACTCTAAGGATATTATATATCTTTTTGTTTTACAGGGGAATCAGGCCTAATTCTTTCAGGGAACTTAGTGCGCTATAACATCAACAGGGATATAATAACCGGAAATCTAATTTATTCTGTGTTTCCTTCCTATAGTACCTTTTAAATGTTTATCAATGAAGCCCTGAATAGTCAGATATCCAACAGTTAACACTGGCACATATATGCCATACCCTTCATTATCAAGAATAACTGAGTATTTCATAAATACGAAAATAAATAGCTAGGATGAAATCTTCTCAAACCCTGTTGCACGTTCCATAAGGTTACTTATAGGTAACTGTATATCTCCAGGCCAACTTTAAATTTCATTTAACTTTTATGAAATTTCCCGGGCAAAAAAAGGTACAAGCATTTCGTCACAGCTCAACCCTCCATGCATGCCTATCAAAGTATTGGCCTGATTTCCTGGGTCAATAAGTTTTAATGAAGAATCAAAAATACTGGTAGAATTTCTTGAAATTAATATAATGTCTCCCAGAAAGCTTGTGTCTCCATTCACACTTTTTGGAGTTCCAAAAAATCCTTCTGCCAGCATTTGTTTACTCAGAACTGGAATAAAATATTTTTCATATTTTTCGGTTAGATAATCCATTGTAGTTTCTATCATCCCATCTTTTACCCTTAGAACGGATGCTCTTGGATCTCCTACGACAGGTGTATTCAGGAAGGACTTTAATTTTCGATCAACTGAAAGGTCTATTTTCTGGCCTTCCTCAGGAACTGTATGTCCATGATCTGCAGATATTGAGATGAATGTATCTTCAGGGAGATCAGATGCTTTTATCAGCTGTTCTTCAAGCAGCATGAAAATAGATTCTATTTCCAGGGCAGTGTCCTGTGTATAGGGTCCGATCTTGTGCGATATAGTATCTATAGTGGGAATGTAGCAAAAATGAAATGTTCTCCCCTTCGCTGATGACAGATCCCGCCTGAGAGATGTAAGCATTTGAGAAACCGAATAATATGGTGAAATTTTTGCGCCATTTCCGGTAATTCTTGTGAGACCGCTATTTCTAATTGCATATGGTAAATAAAAAACAGAATCAACGTCATTTTCCTGGAGTTTATTGTAGATGGTTCCGTGATGTTCGATCCACGGCATCTCATAACCATTATCCAGAAGGCAATGTTCCTTTTGCCCAAGCGGCGTCAATGAGATCATGTTGCACACGGTGCCTGCTTCTGGAATATATGAGGTATATCCCACTATCCGGTGCTCAACCGGGTGCATGTTTGTATGATATGAAACGGTGGCAGTTGATGTGGTCGATGGAAAAACACTGGTTATCAATTTCACTCCTGAATTATCGGCAAAGTTATTAAGATGCTTCATGCTGTGTTTCTTCAATGAGTACTTAATTGTGGAAAAACCAAACCCATCAAGTAGCAAAAATATAAAATGATCATGTTTTCCTTCCATCAAACTCCTATGATTTTTTGTCTCTTGCCCTGTACTAATACCAAAATTTGCCAGTATCTGCCCTGGTATGTCAGCAATACACCCATTTCCAAAAGCTGGTTTCAGCAGATCCTTGTAACTGTTCCATCTATATCCATCAATCACTCCGTTAAAGTCTTCCATTAGAATATTTTTCACTGTATATCGCCTCCTAACTGGAGCCTTTCCAGAAGTTCTGTAAAAGATGTGATTTCAACAACATTTACATCTTCTGGTTTTTCTTTACCTAAACTGTTGAGCCAAACGGGAATAATCCCAGCATTTACGGCTCCGATTACATCACGTGAAAAAGAATTTCCCACCATGATAATCTTTTCTGGATTCACCCCCAGGATCTTCATCGCCCTATCAAAGAGGGTATTGTTTGGCTTCATTTCATCAACATTCCCTGGAGTAAGAACAATGTTCACGTAATTATGAAGTTTTAAACGGGACATTGTTTTGCGCTGCATTTCTGGATTTCCATTTGAAATAATAGCTACCGGTATATGGAGGTTGTTGCATAATTTGAGGAGATCAATCGCCTCAGGCAAAAGCTTTCTATTTTTCCAAAAGGTTTTCCAGTATAATTTATCTAACTGTACTATCTCATCTTCAGTTGTGTTATGGCCATGCCGGTCTAGGATTTTTTTCATTCTTACTCTAACATCATCTCTGTATGAAATCTCTTTGTTGATTAAATGTGGCATGCTTTCGGAAAGTAATTCCATGAAATCTTTCACCAATTGCTCCACATCTGTTTCATTGAGCTCTGAAATTGTCTCCCTGACAGCATTAAGGCTTGCACGGACTGGTTCCCTGTAGCTTACAAGAGTATCATCCATGTCAATAAACAGGGCATGTAGATCCGTTATATTCGGGACTAACTCGCTACTTGAAGTTTCGTCTTCAAAATTCATATATTGAGAACAGTAACATATTTATTTAATGTTTTGTCTATATAGAACATAGTCCTAATTATACATATATATATCTATATAATATATTTGCCAAAAATATATATATAGTTAAATTTATAATCAATTGAGAAAAAATGGGTTTCAATGGAATATCTGGAGTATTGAATGCCCCGGGAGAAATCCCGTGGGAACTGGTTGTGTTATTTTTTGGTGCTGGATTGATTTTTGTTTTCCTTTGGGGAAAAAAGAGCGGCGGATTAGCTAAGTTTACAACTGTTGATCTTATTTATATAGGTATTGGTGCTGCCTTCGCCGTTGTCTGGGAATTCTATATTGGTGCTTTCCTAGGGAAATTTATTCCCTCAAATCCCTTCTTCGGAGTAGGATATATGGGTAGGCTCATAGCACTACTAATAGTGGCAGGGCTTGTAAGAAAAGTCGGGGTTGGAATGGTTTCGATGTTTATATTCAACCTTTTGAGTGACCTGATTAGCTATGGTTTCAGTGGAGAACCGATGTACTTCATGTACGAGATGCTAACTTATGGTCTAATGATGGATATAGTCATAGCTATTGCAGGAAAGAACCTCTTTGGAATAAGATCACCACCAAGAAAATCTGCGGTAGACAAAAGTAAAACTGATGCAAGTAAAAATTCCTCCTCATCACACTATCTATCAAAAATTCCTGGAGTTTACCTCGCGGCTATAGAGGGCCTGGCAATTGGAGTTTTCTGGGCAGTTCCAGAACCTCTTTTCTACAGTGGATTTATAGCTCCATTTCTATATGGCGGCGTGGTTGATTGGCAGAAAATAATTTTTGGTATCCTGGCATTTATCCCATCTGCAATAATATTAGGAGCTATTGGGGGGGTTATCACACTAAGGATAGTTAAAGCGGTGGGTCAATGAAAGCGGTCGAAATACATAACCTAAAATTTTCTTATTTAGGAAACGAAGAGCCCTCTATTGAAGTGGAGAATCTTACTATAGAAGATGGCGAAACAGTACTTATAACTGGGCGATCTGGAGGGGGCAAATCAACACTTGTAAATTGTATCACGGGAATAATACCTCATATAACTCATGGTGAATTAGAAGGAAGCGTTAAGGTTTATGGTAATGATGTAGCAGAAACATCACTTGCAAAGCTTTCATCTGAGGTCGGTATAGTTCTTCAGAATCCTGAAACACAGGTAATGAACTACGGGGTGGAAGAAGAAGTTGCTTTTGGGCCTGAAAACCTTTGCCTAGCTCCTGAGGAGATAGTTTCCAGAGTAGACGAATCCATGAAAACTACCGGCATATCTGAAATAAAAGATAGAGAAACTTACACATTGTCAGGTGGGGAGATGCAGAGAGTGGCAATAGCAGGTGTCCTCTCAATGAGGCCAAAATTGCTTATACTCGATGAACCAACTTCTAACATCGATCCAGAGGGAACTGCCAGGGTTTTTGACATTCTGGAACAACTCAAGGAAGAAAAGACACTAATTGTTGTAGAACATAAAGTTGAAAGAGTGCTACCTTTTGTTAATCGTATTATAGTGGTTAACGATGGAAAGATTTTCCTTGACATAAGTAGCCATGACTTAATCCACCATATTGATGAGATGCAGGAAGTTGGGATTGAGGTTCCAATTCACTTTATCTACGCAAGAAAATACGGGATAGATTTAGAAGATCTTGAATCAATCCGTGAAAAATTACTGGAGATCAAAGCAATTCCCACTGCACCATCTAGATCGCCTGAATCTAACACACTAATGAAAACCTCTGTGCGTGTAACAGCCCCTAATGGCACAGAACTGGTAAAAGCAAGTATAGATCTTCAAGAATCACATATATTAGCGCTTATGGGAAGGAATGGAGCCGGCAAATCCACGTTTCTTAAGGGAATTATGGGATTTCTTGAGATTGATTTAAAATCGGAAATTAATGTGGTGCTTGCTGGAAAGGACATAAGCAAAGAACACATAATGGACCGGGGGCGCGAGATAGCTTTCGTTCCACAGAACTTTGACCTGACGCTTATAAATAAATCAGTGGAGACTGAAGTCGCTTATTCAATCAAGAAGAGAAAAATCAGTGAATATAAAAAACGGGTTGATGAGATAATGGAATTGTTTTCCCTATTAGATTATAGATATCGTGACCCACTGGGGCTGAGCCTGGGACAGAGAAGAAGGGTGGCAATGGCATCGGCTATTGCATCAGGTGTTAAAGTTCTGATGCTTGATGAACCAACATCTGGACAGGATTATTTCCACAAGGAAATTCTTGGCAAAGAACTTAAGAGGCTTAAAGACCTTGGATATTCTATACTTATTGTAACTCATGATTCACGTTTTGTATACAAATATGCCGATCGTGTTGTTGTTTTCGACCATGGAGAAAAAGTGCTTGAAGGTGTACCGGAGAAGGTCTTTCGTGAATCGGGAAAATTTTCTGTTATACCTCCATCTGATTTTCTGCTAAGGGAGGGATTAAAATGAATTGGTTAATTGTTAACGTGATTAGCTGGCTCCTTTTCTTCTTTGGGGCGGCATTTCCCATATTAATTGTATTGAGGGTAATAGGCCTTACTGGGTTTATGAGAATTACTAGATTTGAAAGTTTTCATACATTTTATTATCGCATGAATCCATCCATAAAAATAATGTTGGGTCTTGTAGTTACGATTGTGGCGGCAGTGACAATATGGTGGATTGGAGCAATAATGACAGCTGTTATTCTTCTAACATATTTCACCTTGAAGGACGGAAAAAGAAAATTCATTACTGGATTTTTCCTCACAATGATTACGATCATCGGAACGACATGGGCCTTTGCACCATACACACCATATACAATTCTACAGCAGGCATTCCATGTCACTGCACTTACAGGAATATGGGCATGGCCGTCATATTTTACGGTAATGGGATACCAGCCGGAACTAACTATGCAGGGTCTAATATATGGATTCCAAATTTCAATGAGGTTTACTGCAGTTTCCCTTATAAGCCTTGTTCTAGTCATGACTAGCACTCCTTCACAGGTACTAAGAGCTCTCAACAAAGTTGGAATTCCTATTTCTATCACATTTTCCCTTGTTGTAGCTATGAGAACTATCCCCAGAATATTTGAATACATTGATACATCCGTAAAAATTCAGTTTATGAGAGGTTTGGGTTCAACTGCTCCCAAAATATTTAGGCCATTTTATATGCTGAAAGGTGCAATTTATGCCATAGTCCCAGTTATTGTATTCCTGGTCAGGGGAGCTAAGGATACTGCTATTTCAGCCGATACCAGGGCTTTCCGCGCATATCCCAAAAGAACTAACATGTACCCAATTACCATTGGTTCGGTAGACAAAAGTGCGCTTGCTGTTATGACACTTGTTATGCTTATAACCATAGTAGCTGTGATTATGGGACTGGGAAGGGCCATACCATATTCATGACAATTTAGGCAGTTTGTTCACTGGGATTCCATAACATATTATAATTTTCTTAATTTTTTCAAATTTTAGAGTAATAATTTTTTATAAAAAATTCTTTTAGTTAACTATGGCTGTGGGTTGAATGAACTATCCAGACTTTCCACAATGAACCATGCACAATTTTTCCATAAATAAGTATTGGTGATCTCAATACCTTGGAGGGAGTAATTGGATTTGTAAGCCAATTGAATTCTCTTATAATTTATCTTTTAAATCTAATGTTCTTTTTATACCCAGCATAACCGCGTAATTGCTAATTATGCCTATAGCAAGTGCCAAATGAAGATATGGGGCGTAGGTTGTATATAGTGTACTGGCTCGTCCGGTAATATGAATTATTGGATTAATAGATTTACAGGCGTAGGTTGTATATAGTGTACTGGCTCGTAATGATATAAAGCCCATCCCAATAAGTCCTGTTATGGCAATTAGTGATGTATTTACAGCGGCTAGGGTTTTCAGCCTTTTTATTTCTTTAGTGTATGTATATGATGCTATAGCCAAGATAAAAAGCAGTATCCCCAGCGATATATGAATCAATAGGGCTACAGAATCCATGGGCTTTTCTATCTGTGAAAGATAAAAACCTATCATTATTTGTATAAATGCAACTCCAGAAGTGGCCCATAAAATTTTTTCAGTCCTATCCAAATTTAACTCACGGAAGCCCTATAATTTCAATATAAATAAATGTATTCTATAAGATGATCTTATAGCAAATAGGTTTAGTGAGATCCTTCCCCAACTAACGAAGGGGACTTCTCGCTCACGGTGTTAAAAAAAATTATTAACTTATTGAGTAATACCATGGTGTTACAGAACTAGCGTCTATATAGCCACCGAAAAGAGCACTGTTATATGTTCCATGAACTAATACAATAGAGTTTACTGGTGCTGTGCCATTGTATAGTACAGTAATAGACTTTCCATGATCATCCACAGTAAATGCAGAGTGGTTATTTATGGTTATATCATTTGTTACTTTCCCAGAGATGTAATAAGAGTTATTGCTTTTCATAGCAGATGGGCTGGTGTTCAAAACGGTTGGTATAAGTCCATATACAAGCAAAGCTATAACCACAATTATAATTAATATAAGAAGACCTTTGTATTTCATATTTATCTCTTTACCATTGAAAACTTTCTATTTAAACATATTGTTAACAAATAGTTGAAATTGGAGAATTTCTGATATTCTCCTTCTTGAAGACCTATATTCTTTCATTGTATTATCATAATTGAAGCTGTGCACATTTCGATATTTTTTCATCTTTTTCATATGTCTTTTCGCTTTCAGTTTAGAGTTTTAAACCCCTGAAATGACAGCAATCGCTGTGCCAATTTTCTGGAAAAGATATCTAAATTAGTCAAATCTAAACCTGCTACATCTCTCCTTATATTTTGCATCTGATATGTTCTTTGCTAGATGATAATTCTTTAACTTATTTCCGGCGCATAAATATATTCAGTACACATATGTATAGTAATTGACCGTATTCACTTCCTGTGATAAATTTTCCAACGCCATAAAAACTGGAACCCAGAGTTTCTGTTGATTAACTGCAAATTGTCTGGGTGCCCAGAGTATAGCCTGTAAGTTTATGGACAGTGAAAGTAGTTGATGAATTCAGATGAGGGTTCTCAAGAACAATATCCCACGTACCTGGAGGTATATGGGTGCTAAAACTGGAAGATGAGCCTATACTGATATTGTAATAACTTGGTCTATCCAGACTGGATGACGCACTTGAATTCACATAAGTCGAATATTGGCTCGGATCCATGATGTAAAAATACAGGCCGTTGGTCGAAGCAATGGATCCATTTATAATCGATGATGATGTTGAGGTATATTTAATGAAAGTATAATTAGATCCCGCGAGGGTTATTTTACAACCTGCAGATAATATTTTACCTGTGTCAGAATAACTAGCCGTACCTCCACTGTGGAATAGAGGTAATACAACGAATTGCATTAACACTATTACAACTACAGCTATAATTACAATTGCTATTATTATATCTGGTTTTTTATTTCTTTTTCCGATTGGTTGCACAGGCTGTAAACAATACTACTATTTAAATCTTTTTATAACAATCACGGAAATCCGGAGATATCGTTTAAATACCAACTTCTCCAATTTGCATAATAGGTATCTCAATGGAATCTATTATATTCCTAGTTTTTTAGGTATCTTAGATACATTCCATTCTTTACCGCTTTTCAAAATCCTAATACGTGCAAAGCGAACTATCACATTATCAGGAAGGTACTTCCTGAGTAGTTCAAACTGATAAAGTACTGCAAGAAAAATATTAAAACATATTATGCATAATAACCCGAGTTAAGGATTAATCTCATAATTGAAACATATCAGCGCTCAATAAGAGAGTTGATGCAAGTTGTACCTTTGTCCAAAAATTTCATAGAAAATCCGTTTACATTAATTTTGAACAGATATTTTCATTAATTATCTCCCTTCACTATTCACAAGGACCATTTCTTATGTCTATAGAACTGTGTCAGTGAAAGACAATCCATTCCGACGAGTTATCTTGGCAAGAAAACTCCAATCTTTAGGGAAATGAAGGTTGGATTCTCCGACACTATAACAAAAACTGATGTTATTATCGATTCAAGCGATAATATTTGCACATTATTTTTATATCAGGAGATTATATATAATTATGATAAAAATAGCCCTTACCCAGTTGAGGCCTGTGGCAGACAAAGATATTAGCCTGAGAAACGTGGAGTATTATGCAGGCATTGCAGCGTCAAATTCAGCTGATTTAATAGTATTTCCTGAATATTATATGTTTTATTCACAGTACAAGGAAGTTATAGCCAAAAATTCTGAGCCTCTTAACGGTAATTATGTAAAAAAACTGCGGGAAATCTCCCAGGTAAACAAAATAGGGATAATAACGGGGATAAATGAACTTTATGACCATAACTATTACGACACAGCCGTATTTGTAAACAATGGGGAACTTGTAAATTATTACAGAAAATCCCATTTATATGATGCCTTCGGTTACAAGGAATCCGATATTTATACAATTGGCAACGGCCCGTTTAAAATTTCTAAAATTGGAAATATTAATTTCGGGATGCTAATATGTTATGATATAAGATTCCCTGAGGTATTCCGCAATTATTCTTTGAACGATGCTGATATGGTTATATTGATATCTGCATGGTTTGCCGGGCCCATGAAAGAAGAGCAATGGTTATCACTAGTATCCGCACGTGCACTGGAAAATACAGTATACCTCGCCACATCGAATATGATAGGCGGTGGATTTACTGGGATAACAACGTTTACCGATCCCATAGGTGCAATAAGGAGCAGAGCAGCAGAGGAGGAAGATGTAGTATATGTATATGTGGATCCGGAAAGGCT
The DNA here is from genome assembly GCF_000496155.1 of Ferroplasma sp. Type II. Lineage (NCBI taxonomy): Archaea > Methanobacteriati > Thermoplasmatota > Thermoplasmata > Thermoplasmatales > Ferroplasmaceae > Ferroplasma > Ferroplasma sp. Type II. Next base: position 70,007 of record NZ_KI542699.1, on the reverse strand, counting down.
TGCGGCCGTAAGAAAGAAGATGCCGGTGTTGAAACAGAGAAGACCTGAGATTTATAAACTTTGATTTCAATATGAAATATGTGATATTAAGAAGGGAAATAGCGAAGTATGCCATTTCCAAAATATCCTGCGACCATATGTTTAGCAAAATCGAAGCACTTCCGGATAAAGAAATTATAATTGATTTTCTTCTGGTGTATTATATCAGTAATGAATTTTTAGACGCATATATTGCAAATAAGGCGCTGAGCACTAAACACATTACAGAGAAGAACCTTCCATTGAATGTTAAAAGGATTATGAGGCAATAAATTATTTTATCCTTATACCTGTTTGGAAACCACATTTCAGGCAATTCCCATTGCTATTAAGTCCGGTTACCCTGGAATCAAATATATGCCTGGTTATCAGTAAGTTTCCACAAGCAGGGCAATAGGTATTCTCATATTGTTCCTCAGGAACATTTCCCAAATAGACGTATTTCATTCCAATGGATTTCGCCAGATCATAGTGGTTCTTTAGAGTTACAAATGGAGTTGATGGAATACTCAATTTATAATCAGGATGATACCTGAGAAAGCTTAATGGGATATACTCTCCAGCTATATCCTTTATTTTCTGTATCATGTTTTTTGCCTCTTCAAGGTTATCACCTATTTCGGGAATTATAAGATCTGTTATTTCTGTATGTATTCCATAGTCAAGTGCATTTTTGATAGTCCTGAATATTAGTTGTGGAGAAGGGATTGATATATACCTGTTATAGAACTTTTCCTCTCCATTGCCCTTAAAATCAATGGTAATTGCATCAAGGAATTCTGAAGCCATTGCCATGGATTCTGGAGTTTCGTATCCATTCGTCACGAATATGTTAAAAAAGCCATATTTGTGTGCCAGTACACCTATATCCCTGGCGAATTCCATGAAAATTGTTGGTTCGTTATATGTGAACGCTATACCATCTACATTACTTTTTCTTGCAAGTTTTACTATATCCTCAGGTGTCATATATTTGCCGACAACATTCTTCCTCTGGCTCATTTCAAAATTCTGGCAATATTTGCATGCAAAGTTGCATCCAGAGGTGCCAAATGAAAGTATTCTAGAACCTGGATACATATGCAGGAGAGGTTTCTTTTCTATAGGGTCTATGTTAAATGCATATGGAAAATTGTACACATCAAGATTTAAATGCCCGTTTTCTGCAGTTCTTACACCACAAAAACCACTCTGACCGTCTCTTAATAAACAATACCTTGCACACGCTGTGCATTTTATACGTCCTGATATATTTTCAAAAAGTGAAGCCTGCACATTTATTACAAGTGATTAAGTGTATTTATACATTATCTTGTATAATGATTTTAACCATAACACCATTATGGAAATGATCAGGGAATACTGACATTATCTAACTGGAATGGAAATGTTATTTATATGCTATCATTGCAGAATATCCAACAACTCTTTTTTTATCGTTACTGAAGTCTCCTGAATTGCTGTGGTTTAACAGCTCTATTTTTCCTTTCATTTGTTTTGTGACTATCATGAGTATTGCAATGGCCCCGAAACCACAGGCCGATATTCCGTATTTTTTTATATCCTCATAATATTTCAAAATGTGCAGCCCCTCTATATCATTTATCAAAATCTGGTCAAGTTCATTGTTTTTATCATACTGAAGGTAATGGTTAAAATCCGAACTTATAAGAACAAATGGTTTTTCTTCCAGGCTTTCTATTGTCTCTGCTATGTTCCTTGCAACAGCGGCCCCCTGATTTCCCAGAATTATAGGAGAAAAGGTGAAATTTCCCTTGAATATATACTGTAGAAAAGGTAGCTGGACTTCTATGGAATGTTCTATAATATGGGCTTCCTTGTCATCCTTTATAATATCTGATTTTAAAAGCATCCTGTCCGATAACTCTGAATTTATCCTCGCATAGCCTAAAGGAGTGTTCCAGTAACCATTCCGGTAAATAGCAGGATATGATGGAAATCCTGAATGGTTCGGGCCTATTATAAGAAAGTCCTTGTTTTTATTCTTTTCAATGAGTTTATAGGCATATGCTGCAGTATGACCGGAATACATGTATCCAGCATGTGGAACTATAGCCCCTATGAGCTTTTTGTATTTAATATCCGGTGTCTCTGCATTCATATAGCCTTCTATATATTCCTTAAGCTTTTCATAGTCATCGGGATAGAACGCCCCCGATACATACGGTTCCCTGGTGTTATCCATATTTAAGTATTGCTATAATTTATATAAAGTTTATATAAAAGTTTAAGTTTGAATTATAATTATATATAAATATGGTGCACAATGATATATTCATAGAAAGTTTAACCGAGGATGATGGGAAAATCCTTATCAACATAGCCAGGAACAGCATAATGGGACGTAATACAGGCATGGACAAAATTCCTGAAAAATTCTATACAAAAGCTGGAGCATTTGTAACAATAAATGAAAATAAGTCATTAAGGGGATGCATAGGGTATCTCAGACCTGTAATGCCGTTGAAGTCTGCGGTGGAAAAGGCAGCCTGGAATGCGGCATTCCGTGATCCACGGTTTGAACCTGTAGGCAGTGAGGAATTAAACCGGTTAACAATAGAAGTTACAGTTATTGGCGAACTTAAAGATGTTAAATATGAAGATATACGTACGGAAAAGTCCGGCAAGTATGGGCTGTATATGGAAAACGGGATATATTCTGGGACCCTCCTTCCACAGGTTGCACTTGATAATAAGATGGACATGGAAGAATTCATTATGGAAACATGCCTGAAAGCTGGCATGGGAAGAGACTGCTATAAATATTCAAAAATTTATGCATATGAAGCAAAAATATTTACTGAAAAATAGGATTAAATGCAATGTTAAATATTATAATTTTTATTATTTTAAACAAAATTTATTTTTTCTGAGTATACGTGTTCTGCTAATTTCCTCAATTCCTGATTTCCATAGAAGATAGATTTCATTACAATCGCATCACGGTAGAATTTCTCAACACCAAAATCCTGGAAATAACCATATCCTCCATGGGCATTAACGGAATATCTTGCAATCTCAACTATGGATTCCATCGCTAAATTAAAAACATAGTACGGGTCGGCCTCTCCATAAAGGGCGCTTCTTAAAACCGACTCTGTGGATCGGAATTGGGCAAGCCTGAATGATATGGGTTCAAAATCCTTGAGATAATTTCCAAATGCTTTCCTCACTGAGGTATAATCTATTGCCTTTTGAAGGGCACCAGATATCATTCCCAGTGCAATTGCAGACAATGGGCCATATGATGCTTCCAGTATTTCGCCTTTCCTGTTTTTGCTATCCAGAACGGTAGCAGTGTTATCCAGGGTTATATCACCGAATTTAATTCCGCGGAATCCCATGAAATCACGGTCTGAGTATCCGAATGGACCTGAGATTATTGATGTGTTTTCGTTGAACAAAATAATCTTTTCCGCATCTGATCCAAGTACATTTATCAGTGTTCCTGAAAGTTTTCCGGCATTTTCCTTTATGTCATTTGCCCTATTTATAAAATCCACAGCAACGTTTAATTTGCCTGATGCAGCATCAGACAGCGTTGTTTCTGCGGAAGTTCCCTTTACCGAAGGATAATACAATGAATTTAAAATGAAAATTTTCATAGCTACAGAAGGCGAATTTTTTGCAATCTCCTCAAGTATGATTTCATAGGATGTGTTGTCCAGTTCAGAACCGGAATATTTTCCAGGTATGGTTGCCCCCAGAAATCCCTGGGATGCAAGTAATTCAGTAATCCCGTGGGTTATTCCTTCTGACTCAATCTTTTTTTCATCCAGATTTTTGTCGCAGAACTCAGCTACGGTTTCCTTCAGAATGTTATTTTCCTCTTTCATATTTATTCACCTTTTAATATATATCTTGCAATTACAAGTTTTTCTATTTCGCTGGTTCCCTCCCAGATTTCCATTATTTTAGCATTCCTGAATATTCTCTGGACATCCTCATATAAGGATTTGTCTCCCAGCATTTCCATTGCAGATTCTGCGGCATATACAGCAGTTTCACTTCCATAGGCCTTTGCCATGCTTGTTAACTCCGGCTTTGGTTTAAACTCAAACAGATATGATGCTGCATTATAGGTCATCTGCCTCGTAGCCTCTATATGAGTTCCCACATCCGAAAGCCTGAACATGGAATCTTCGTCCTTAATATCATTCTCTTTTATGTATGATTTAATTCTATCAAGTGCGCCTATTGCTATGCCCAGTGACTGTGCGGCAACATAAATCCTGCTTATGTTGAAAAACATCATGATATAGTAAAAGCCTTTGCCTTCCTCCCCTATAAGGTCATCTTCATTTAGTTCTATGTTGTTAAACTGTAATTCGGCGGTGTTTGTGGCCCTCACTCCCAGTTTGTCAACAAGTTTGTTTGCATTGAAGCCTTTTGATTTTGTATTTACAAGAAATGTGCTTAATCCATGGTGTGGATTTGGATCTTCTGATGTCCTTGCCAAAACGACCAAGTAATCGGCTATTGCGCCGTTTGTTATGAACATTTTAGAGCCATTCAAGATGTATTTATTGCCCTGTTTCATGGCGGTAGTTTTCAGCCCTGCAACATCGCTTCCACCAGATGGCTCTGTGACAGCAAGTCCCAGTATGTATTTTCCCTTATATACATCTTGGAGTATTTCTTTCTGCCTGTCATTTCCGAACAGCATTATGACCTCACTCCCAAAATATGGCGTAGTAACTGCTATTCCAAGGCCGGCATCCACCCTGCAGAGTTCCTCTATGGCAATCATTACCTTTGCCGGGTTCTGCATGTCTATTATTCCAAGGGAAAGAGATTTTTTCCTAAGCTCATCAGGATATTCCTCTTTTCTGTCATACTCTGCAGCCATCTCCTCCGTAAATTCTTTCAGGGCAAATTCCCTGATCTTATTTCTGTATTCATCATATTCTTCAAACATTTAAACACGCTCCAGTAGCATAGAGTATCCCTGTCCTCCGCCCACACATAAGGTTGCTATTCCCAGGTTTCCTTTCTTGTCTTCCAGCGTTCTTGCCAGCGTACCTGCTAATCTGGCTCCAGTAGCACCCAGAGGATGGCCTATTGATATGCCTCCTCCGTGGATATTAACACGGTTAAGATCCAGATTGAATGCATGTACAGCATTTAATACTACCACGGCAAATGCCTCGTTTATCTCCCAGTAATCTATGTCCTCAGGCTTCAGGTTGTTTCTTTTGAGGACTTTCTGGGTTGCCGGCACGGGTCCTTCACCCATTATTGTAGGATCAACACCTGCAGCGGCAAAATCAACTATTCTTGCCATTGGCTTAAGGCCATATTCTTTTAATTTTTCCCCCGACATCAGCATAACGAGGGATGCACCATCGTTGAGTGATGATGAATTTGCAGCCGTTATTATGCCATCCTCGCTGAATGCAGGTTTGAGTGATTTTATCTGTTCCAGTGAAACATCCTTTCTTATTCCCAGATCAGAAGTTATTGTCTTTCCATTCACAGTGACAGGCATTATTTCTCCCTTCATGAATCCGTCTTCATACGCCTTTGCCGCCCTTTTATGGGAGTTATATGAATATTCATCCATTTCATCCCTGGAAATTTTTCTTAATTTTGCTAATTTTTCTGCAGTTAATCCCATATTATAAGACACATTCATATTGAATTTGGCATATTTTGGACTGGCCATTAGTTCCATACTGGGTTTAACAAAAGGATTGTCTACACCGAGAGGCACATGGGTCATATGCTCCATTCCACCTGCCAGTATTATCCCAGCTTTTCCCGCCATGATTTCCAGAGCGCCTATCCCGGTGGCATTCAGCGATGATGAACATGCCCTGTCCATGGACATTGCAGGCACTGAAACCGGAAGGTCAGCAAGGAGTACCGGATGCCTGCCTCCATATGTCCAGTTTTCCCCTGCCTGAAAAGCACAGCCAGTTATGACATCTTCAATTTCAGCCGGATTTATCTTGGTTTCCTTTACTGATTGCCTGATCAGTTCTGAAAGCATTTTATCCATTCTCAAATCATTATACACATCCTTCTCCGGATCCCTCGGGCGTGCTCTGGAAAATGGTATTCTTCTGTAATCAACTATATAAACATCTTCCATTATATTTCACTCCAATTTTTTTCTGAGTACAATTTTATTAATTTTCCCAGTTCCTGTCTTTTCGAATTCGTCAACAAATATATAGTCGTCAGGAAGCCAGAATTTGGCTATTCTACCGGTATCTACGTATTTCTGCATCGTCTTCATTATAGCCTCCTTGGTGGCTGTCCCCTTCACAAAGGCTACAGGCCTTTCCCCCCATTTTTCATCATTCTTTTTTGTTACTGCAACCTCACCGACACCGGGGACAGTGCTTATAAGATCCTCAAGAACCATGGAAGGTATAAACTCTCCACCGGACTTGACTGCATCGCTCTCTCTGTCAACTATTTTTATATAACCATATTGATCCATGGTTGCAAGGTCTCCTGTATGTAGCCAGCCATCTACCCATAATTTAGCAGTCTTTTCTGGATCCTTTATATATCCTTCAGTCAGCCATGGCGCCTGCACTATTATTTCACCGATTTCATTATTATTCTTTTCAACATCCTTTCCCTGGAAAACTACACGAAGATTTACAAAAGGCACCGGAACACCGGTTTTTCTGCGGTATTCTTCTTTTTTCTCATCACTGAGTGCTATTATATCATTGGTATAATTTGCCAGTGTCAGTATAGGTCCTGTTTCCGACATTCCGTATCCGGTAACAAGAGACATCCCAATGGATTCAGCAGTCTTGGCAAGACCCTCGTTCAGAGCCGCACCTCCTATAACTACCCTAAGTTTTAGTTTTCCCATTATTTCAGGACCTCTCTTTGCCTGAAGCAGGAGATACAGTATGGAAGGAACCATTGCAGAATTTGTTACATGTTCTTTTTCCATGGTTTCCAGTATTTTGTCCCATTCGTATTTTCCGGGAAGGATATATTTTAATCCCTTCATAATACTGAAATATGGCATCCCCCATGCATGTACATGGAACATAGGCACCAGTGGAAGCATTACCGCAGTTCTACTGAGTGATGTGGGTTCGTCGGAAAGTGCAACAGCAGTGGCAAGACTGTGGAGCACAAGCTGTTTATGGCTGTAATATACACCCTTAGGCAGTCCAGTTGTGCCGGATGTGTAGAAAAGCGTAGCCATGTCATTTTCATCTGGAGGCATGTCAATATATTCAGCATCTTTCAAAAGGTCGTCAACAAAATATACATTGTCCATTCCATAATCCTGATGCCCGTTTTCCGAATAGACAATGAATCCCTTTATAAATTCAAACATGGTTTTATACTGCATCAGTAAGGGCATGAAATCAGCATTTACCACAATATAAGTGTCCTCTGAATTTTCTATGGTATAGTAAAGAACTTCTGGTGGATATCTAATATTTACCATATGTATCACTGCCCCTATCATAGGAATAGAATAATAACAGTACATGTAATTGATTGTGTCATAGTCCAGGACTGCTATTCTATCACCAGGCTTGACACCTATTTTAACCAGGTTAGCTGCAAAATTCTTTACATTCTTTGAAAAGGATTTATAGGTCAACTGTAAATCATGATAGATAATCTTCTGATCTCCATTGGCTCTTACAGCACTATCAAGTAAATTGTTTATTGTTAACTTATAATCTGCCATGGGTTATAATAATTTATTGATTTATAATCTTTATTATTATAACATTAACATTGTCCGTTACCATATGGTTTTCTATGGAAATGATAACTAATCCATTTTAGAATACGTATTGTACACTCTATTATTTTCAAGGTTATATCATGTATATTGTCTTTTCCGCACTATAATTTTTCTGAATGAAAAAGGCTTTAAAGTTAAAAAATATATAATAGCATGATTAAACAGGTGGCGGTAATAGGCGCTGGCATAATGGGACACAGTATAGCTGAAGTGTTTGCATTAAATGGCTATAAGGTTAATCTTGAGGATTTTTACCCAGAAGTCATTGAGAAAGCAAAAATTGGCATAGATAACAGCCTGGATAAACTTATTGCATCAAAAAAGATTGATGAAAATGGAAAGAAAGCAGCGATTGAGAATATAAAATTTTTCAATAACATAGAGGAGGCAGTAAAGGATGCCGATCTGTCCATTGAGGTTGTGCCAGAGATTTATGAAATAAAGGTAAAAGTATTAAAGGAAATATCTCAACATACAGAGAAAATAATCGCTTCCAACACATCCAACATAAGAATTACTGAAATGGGTGAGGAAATCAGGAAACCTGAAAGGTTTATAGGGATGCATTTCTTCAACCCGCCGATACTTATGAAGCTTGTTGAGGTAATAAAGGGAGACAAAACCTCCGGTGAATACGTTGACGAGATATATGAACTTGCTGAAAAAATAGGCAAGAAACCTATAAAAGTCCTGAAAGATGAGGCGGGATTCGTAGTTAACAGAATATCGGCACCGGAGATGCTGTTGCTCTGCACTGCATATGGAAATAAAATAGCAAAACCGGAGGCAATAGACAAATACTTCAAATCCCAGGGGCTACCCATGGGACCATATCAGCTTTTCGATTATGTTGGGCTTGACACAGTTGTTGATTCACTGAAATATTATGGAAAAGAATTATCTCCGGATTACGGAAAATGCCACGCATTTGACAGTTTCATAGAATCCAAGCATCTTGGTTTGAAAACAGGTTCGGGGATATATAAATGGGAAAATGGAAAGGCCATTATCCCGGATGCTGAAGAAAGTGACAAAATTAATTTAATGGATATGTTTGCCCTGGAGATTAATGAGGCTACAAGGCTTATAGAGGATGGTGTTGCCTCCCCAGATGATATAGAAACAGGAGTCAAATATGGACTTAATCGGCCATTTGGCCCAATAACTGTTGCAAATGGACTCAGCAATGACGAGGTGCTTGAAACATTGAAAAGGCTTTATACACAGTACAACCTCGAAGTTTTCAAACCTTCAAAGACCATAGAAACGCATAAAATGAAGGAGGCTTTCAATAAAAAACCCGATGAAATAAAAAAGGAAGAAAAATCAGAGATTCTTGGTTACAGGATAGAGGGTAAGGTTGGAATAATAACACTAATGAATGGAAAGAACAACCTTATGAGCTTTGAACTTCTAAAGGCAGTGGACAGGCAACTTGATCTCATAGAGGAGGCCAATAATGTAAACGTTGTTATAATAAGGGGAAATGACAGGGCTTTCTCTGCAGGTGCAGACCTGTCACAGTTCATAAGCAATCCATATATGTTCATGAAAATTTCCAGCACAGGAGAAAACATATTCGACAGGATCACCAAAATGAACAAGATTTTCATAGCACAGCTGGAGGGATACGTCCTGGGAGGAGGTTTTGAACTGGCACTTGCATGTGATATAAGAACATCAATAGCAGATTCTGTAATAGGATTTCCTGAAACATCATTGGGGCTCATACCCGGATATGGCGGAAGCCAGAGATTGCCAAATCTTATAGGGATTTCAAGGGCAATGGACATGATATTGACCAGCGAGAGGATTAGCGGGGAAAAGGCACAGGAATACGGAATTGTAACAAGGCTTTTCTCAGATAACCTGGAGGAAAATACCATGAAACTGGCTAAAGACCTTTCAGAGAGGATATCACCAGCTTCCGTATATGTGGCAAAACGGCTTATATACAATACAGCCACAATAAACCTTGATGAAGAGGCATTATCAATGGGCATGCTCTATGCAGGGAATGACCTGAAAGAGGGTGTTAAGGCTTTTCTTGAAAAAAGAAAACCTGATTACAAAGGAAACTGATACCAATAATAATTAATATTTATTTTTTGATACACAACTATGTTTTTTATTTTCAGAAATTCCAATACTGGTAATGATACATGCAATATCAAAAGATCAACCATAGCCAGAATGGGTTCAGATGCTTCACATTTCATATTTTTTATGACCGGGATCAGATCCTATGTGACGCCCGGTTATTTTTACAGACATATGGCCAGAAAAATTCTAAATGAGGAAAATGAAGAATTGGGAAAATTGACCAGCACAGAAAATTTCAGGGATCGGGTCGCAACACTTGCAGTCTATGAATACTCGTCCATAATATACCGTAAACGGCACCGGAACCCAAGAAAGATAAAGTATTTTGCTGGTGCACTGTCCAGGGAAAAAAGGAGGTATAGAATCCTTTCAGATTTCATGGTGCAACCTTTAGTGAACAGCTTTCCTGTAGCAGTGGAATCAGCATTTCAATATTACCAAAATTTTTCTCCCGATAAGAAATTTGAGGATTTATTAATAAAGGGAATAAAACAAACAGGCATGGACAATGATTCATGCTCAAGATTTTTTATGGAGATTATTAATTCTGTAGAACCGGCACCGGCATGGCTCAGGCACATAATTACATTGTCCTCCGAACTATACGGAAATAACAATACTTATATGGATATTTTCAGTTTTTATATTGCATATATTTTTTATAGGCTTAATGGATGCAACATATCACAGGCACTGAATTACATTTATAAAAAATCCTCAGTTAAACTTTCTATGGATTTATACATTAACAGGGAAAAAATAGATGTATATTTAAACGCCCTGAGATTCCATGAATCTCAATGAATCAGATATAACGTCTATGGACTTATAAAGATCACGTACATCTATCACCTCATTCTGGGTGTGTGATAACTGTGTATCGCCGGGTCCATATGTAATTGCTGGAATTTTCCATTCATAACCCAGGGTATTCATATCTCCGGAACCGCTCTTGAATATTAACCGGGGGACCATCCCATTTTGTGATATACTATATTTGAATGACTTTACCAGTGGACTTTTCATATCAGCTATGTAAGGATAGGTTCTGCTTTCTATATCGTAGGAATAATTTTCCTTGAGTATATTTTCCATGTAGGATTTCATCTCATTTACCAGTTCCTCTTCAGATACTGATTTTGGATACCTTATATCTAGGTACATTGATGCATACTCTGGAGTCATATTATCATACTGGCCACCGTTGAATTTGGTTATGCCGGCAGTGACGGAGTTAAAATCCTTGTTGCTTCCATATTTGTCCCTTATTGCAATCCAGAGATTCATGAGAAGATCGATTGAATTTGCCTCCATCCATGAGGAACTGGCATGGTGAGTTCCCGTTTTCATTTCAACCTTCATTAATAACCTTCCCTTATATCCCGCAGTGATGTTCATAGAACCTCCTGGTTCGCCGAAAATTGCATAATCATAACCACTGTAAGTTTTCAATATCTTGTTTATTCCCTTGCTATCGCTTTCCTCACCCGAGGCAGCGGATACCAAAATTTTGCCCTTGAATCCATTATCCATGGCTTTTTTTGCACCAAGAATCAGTGCAAGCAGTGAGGATTTTGCATCTACTGCACCCCTGCCATATACAAGGTTTCCCCTGGATTTTACATCCAGTATTCCGGGCACAGTATCCTCATGGCCGCACAGAAATACTGAGGGACTGCCATTACCGTTTACGGATATCACATTAAGCTGATCATCTATTACAGGGTCCTGGAAATCAAGATTTACCATATACTCCCGAATCAACTTAGCTATTTCTTCCTCCTTGCCGCTGGGGGAATAGATGTTCAGCATTTCAATAAGCATATCCTTTGCATTCATTTTTTTGCCTCGGATATAAGATAATCGGCAATGTAGTCTGGGATATTCACACCTGTAGCAGGCACAGTGTTTTTAAATTCTGTATTCCCATTCACCTCATTCACAAAGTAACCATCCTTTGATTCCAGAATGTCTATTCCGTATATTCCTGGTCCAAGTGCCCTGGATACTCCATCAGCAATATCCTCAATCTCCTTTGTGATTTTAAGTGGTTCAGCCCGACCGCCCAATGCTGTGTTTGTTTTCCAGTCCTCTCCTGATTTGTATCTGTATATGCCTGCAATAACCTGATTGTTTACAATAAATACCCTGAGATCCCTTCCATATTCATTTATGTATTCCTGAGTATAGTTTATCTGATATAATGGATACATGTAATCCCTGTATTCTGATACATCCATTGCTGCATAATAGTCATTAAGCAGGGAAATCATCCTCCCCCAGCTTCCAGTAACAGGTTTTGTTACTGCTCTTCCATTAAAGTCTTCCTTAAAGGATTTCAGGAAACTTTCATTTGAAAATGATACAAATGTTTTCGGAATGGGTATGTTCTTATGGGATAGAAGAAGTGTTGTAAACATCTTGTTTCCAGTAATGATTGTGGAGTTGAAATCATTTATAATCCTGTTGCCTGTGAATTCAACATATGCGGTCGAGTGGAGATTCCTGTAATACCCAGTGCTTCTCTGTAATGAGATATCTCCAAAATCATAGTTTGACTTTTCAAGATTAAGATTCATGTCCTTAACGTTTAAGAGCTGCACTTCCACATTTCTGTCCTGAAGTGATTTCAATATTGCCCTTTCTTCCCAGCGCATTATGTCAAAAAGCATTGAAACTTTCATCTAACTCCCCCCAATGAGACCCCATCCGAAAGGGTGGGAAGGAATTGCGGTGCGAATTGCAATCCTTTTCCATATTTTACCAGCTTGACCTTCTTCGTGTTTATGTCCATCTTCTTCCCTCCTCCTTTTATTACGATTGATTTCCCATAGTTATGCATACCAACAACACTGAATCTCTCATGATCATACACAACTATATCTCCAGGCTGGAATGCATATCTTTTCCTTCTTATTGATGGCCTGAATCCCTTCCTGTTCGTCTGGATGGAACGGTTGTTCCTCCTTCTCTGTGTGATTGTAAATGGAGATGTCCTGGCCTGGTTGGTTCCTCCAGCAATCACAAATGCATCGTTGGCATGACTCTTATCCAAGCCAAGGGATATGCGGTTTTTCTTTGTGATGTACCCGAATGTGTATCCCGCTCCAGCAAGTTGTGTAAGCTTCCACCTTACAGTGTTCATAAATGCTGCATCTCTCATGGTGATCAGTGCTCTCTTCCTCACTTCAGGATATCCAAACTCTTCTGCGGTAAGGTTGTTCTTCTTCTGGTTGCATTCATGGCATGAGATTGCGAGATTATTGACCGTGTCGGGACCGCCCCTTGATCTGGGTGTGAGATGTTCTATTTCAAGAGGCACACCTGTCTTGCCACAATACACACAGATATGATGGAATTTCTCAAGGAGATATTCCCTGATCTCATATCCCTGAAGTTCTCCCTGCTGGTACTCTATTCCACTTATCTCAGGATTCTTCATCTTCTGGGTATCAAAGGATGCAACCTCTATCACTGTGTTTGATACGGGAAGTATTCGCTTCAACTTCTCAATCAATCTTATATGAGTTTCCAGTTTGTGTTCAATGCTTGGTGCGAACCACCCTTCTTTATTATTGCCACGGTTCATGAATCTTGGTTTCCTGTACCAGAGCTTATTTCTCTTTTTTCTGCGGTACATTGCCTTTTCTTCATTGAGCTTCGGTATGTCAGTTCTTATGACCGCTTCTCCTGATATCAGCTCTCTCTTTTCTGTTAATGCAGAGAATCCAATGTGCTTGTATCCCGCATCAATTCCCAATGTTACTGGCTGCTTTGTCTCTCCAGTTGCATATAGAAGTTGTATAGTGAATGGATTTGAGAATGCAACCTTTGCTTTTTTTTCCTTTAATAATTTTCGTGCCTTTTCTGGTGTTGTCGGCATTAAAGGTTCGTCGCGCATGTTTATAACAGGAACCCTCAGGTCCTGTCCAGCCATGCCTGACTGTATGTCCACATCGGGGTTGTTAGAAGGGGTTTTTAAACCATGCACACTGAGAGTTTCCTCTCTGTTTAATGCATGATCACAGTTGCCACGGACTTGTGGAGCATCCGTAGGTGTGTATGTATTTCTCCAATCTAACTTCTGCTTCTCTTTCATATTTTTCTCCATGTCTTTCAAGCCCTTCCGTCAGGGAGGGGTAGTTGACCCAACCACCTTTTTGCTGTGAGATTTTATACCTTGGGACATAATATTCGCAGCTTCTTGGATCTCGGAATCTGTAATAACATATGGCGGCAACATTCTCAATATATTAATTCCAGAATAAAGAGGCAGTACTCCCCTATTTATTATATCCATGAGAATTGGAAGGAATTTAACTTTCAGTTCTATGGCATCCATAAGCCCCAGCCCTCTTATTTCTTTCACAATCTTTGAATCGTCCAGGGATTCACTCAGTGTCTTCCTGAATAGTTCACCTTTTCTGGCAACATCATCTATCAGCGATTGGGATAACTGTTCTATGACTGCACTTCCGGCCGCCATGGAAAGGGGATTTCCTCCGGTTGTGGAAGACTGTTCCCCCTTTGCAAGGTTGTCCATAAATTCAGGTTTGCCCGCAGCTATAGAGAGTGGAAGACCACCACCGATGCCCTTCCCTATTGTGATAATATCGGGCTTGATCCCGAAATGTTCGTGTGCCCACATTTTTCCTGTCCTGCCAAGTCCTGACTGTATTTCATCAGCAACTAGTATTATACCGTTATTCTCGGTAATTTGCCTCAGCTCTTTTACATAATCCCTGTCAGGTATGTTTATGCCTCCTTCCCCCTGAACTGGTTCGAAAAATACTGCAGATATCTCATCATCCCTTTCTATTTTCTCAAGGTCTTCCATATTATTGTACCTTATAAATTCAACATTCTTCATGAGAATATCACCAAAAGATTGCCTGTATTTCTCAGAATATGTGATTGAAAGTGCCCCAGCGGTCTTTCCGTGGTAAGAATTGGTCATGGCTATAATTTTATGTTTTTTTGATGATTTAATTACTGTTTTTATAGCAGCCTCTATGGCCTCTGCACCAGTATTTCCAAGGTAAAATTTGTCCAGGCCCGCCGGGACAATCCCTGTAAGGTTTTTCACAAATTCCTCCCTGGATGCTGTGTATTCAGACGCATGGGCTACTGGTATTGTATCGAATTGCCTGCATACTGCTTCTTTAATTTTATTGTTTCCATATCCCAGTATGGCCACCCCGTAGCCACCCATCATGTCAATATATCTTTTCCCGTTGATGTCATGAAGTATTGCACCATTTCCGTTGAGCACGTTTATTGGAAGCCTCTGGTAAGTATTAGCTATATGTTCATTTTCATAATTCATTACATATCACCGTGCCGCTATAGATGTCATAAAATGGGTTTGAAATAATTACCTGTTTTACACCCATTTCAAGTGCTTCAATTGATGCCATGAGTTTTTTATCCATACCAGTTCCTATATCTTTCAAAATACTCCTGATATATGTTGTATCTGCTTTTTCTATGATATTATTCTGATAGTAAAGTCCGTTGACGTTAGTTAGGAACACCAGGGAATCGGCCTTTAAAGCCCCTGCAACATATGCAGCGGCCCTGTCTGCATCGACGTTCAGATAACTCCCATTCCCATAAGCAATAGGGGATATTACCGGTATATACCCTGCATCTATGACTGCCTTTATGGGAATAGGATCTACGCCTTCTACCTTACCGGTATATCCACCATCTATTATCATTTTCCTGTTTTTCTCATTCATTATTACCAACTTTTCTTTTCTCTTTGCACTGATTATTCCATTTACCGTGATAGCCTTGATGCCATGTTCCTTTAAGTTTAAAACCAATTTCTGGTTAATGAGATTCATAACCATTGTAAATATTTCAAGGGTGTTTCTGTCAGTATACCTGCTTCTTATACCCTCTGGTGACGTTACAAATTTTTTGGTATAATTAAAATTTTCAGCATGGTTATCCAGATAGTTCCCTCCTCCGTGAACTATTGAAAGCTCCCCGTCAAATTGTTCTATGACGGAATGAAGATTATCGTCCTCGAGAAACTTTTCAAGTATGCTCCCACCTATTTTTAATACTTTCATAATATCACACCGGAAATAGTGATGGCATCATCAGGGCTTCGTATTCATTAAATCCGTTCATAATGTTCATTGATTGTACTGCATTGCCCGCAGCGCCTTTTATTAGATTGTCAATAGCCCCGAACGATACTATCCTTTTTATGTATTTATCAATGGCAAATCCTATATCAGCAAAGTTTGACCCTATGACTGTTTTTGGATCAGGATACTTATAATTGCTTTTCCTGTCCATTATAAGCCTGATAAATTTCTCATTTCCATAGAATTTCCTGAGCAGAGCCCATAATGAGATCTCCTCCTCCTCTCCGTAGATGCTAGAGGTGGTTAGTATGCCCCTCACCATATTGACAGAATGTGCAGAAAGGGCAATTTTTACCTTCTTCCCAGAGGCATATTCCAGTTCCTGCTCTATTTCAGGGGTATGTCTGTGGTTCACTGGTTTATACGCCCTGATGGAATCGAATCTCTCTGAAAACACCTTTGATTCATCCAGTCCTGACCCGGAACCCGAGGATCCCACCTTTGCATCCACATTGATAATGTCACTGGACAGATCCAGGGATAGGAACGGGGCAATGCTATAGATGGATGACGATGCTATGCATCCTGGAGTTGCTATGTACCTGGCATTTTTAATCTGATCCCTATGAAGTTCAGGCATTCCGTATACAAATTTTTTTATCAGGTCTGGATAACCATGTTCATATCCATACCATGGCTTATACAGTTCAGGGTTTTTAAGCCTGAAATCTGCACTCATATCTATAATTTTAACTCCCGTTTCAACAAGTTCGGGGACGTATTTGATAGAGGTCCCGTGCGGGAGTGCAAGGAATATTAAATCCACCTTGCCTGCCATGTCCACCGGCGATATATCCTCAAATTTCAGATCCGTTAGCCCGTAAAGATCGGGGTGGATCCTTGAAACTTTTTCACCTCTGTGCCTGGTTGAAGACACTGAGGAAATCTCAATTTCCGGATGCCTGACAAGGAGTCTCATAAGTTCTCCGCCAACGTATCCCGATGCCCCCACAATTCCAACTTTGAGCACTTTATTCTCCCCAGTCTTCCCCCACATTTTCGGCGGGTTTTATACTCACTACATCGGCATTGATTGAAGCAATTTCATAACTCATGCCGCAGGATCCGCATTCTACAAGTTCACCGGCCATTGAATCCTCAGGCAGGCTTATTTTCTCTCCGCATATTTTACACTTTGTTTCCATTTTTTTTCACCTTTTATTATACTTTACAAATAGCTATCAATAATCTGCTATTAATAAATATTTGTATTTTATATTATTATTTTTAACATCTAAAGTTTATTTTCAAACTAAGATGCCATTGTAACGTAATTATTTCATCCTATTTAAAATATACGAATATTGTATTTTTAATCTGAAATTCGTAATTATTATGTTTAACAGGATACATGCTAATTATTTCCCGAACAATTAAGAAAAATTTTGGCGTTAATATTAAAAATTTGTAATAATTATTAAAAATATTATTATCAAAATTTATTTCCGCAGATAGGAATCAGTTCCATTGATCCAGTCTGATCTTACTGGACTGAATATATCAACGTCCAGGGTATCTTCAAGTGCTATAGCTTCATGTTTTATATTTGGAGGTATTATCACTATTTCTCCCTGGCCAACGTCCATTTCCTTTCCGTCTATTTTAAAGTGAAGTTTTCCCTTCATTATCCACGTAATCTGCTCATTTTCATGACGATGCTCTGGTACCACACTGCCCTTCCGTATGTCTAACTGGGCGACCATTACCTTCTCGCCGTATACCATTTGCCTGTAAAATGTCTCTGACAACTTTTCTTTTTTTACCTTATCCCAGCTGTATTTGCTAATCTCTGCCATGATATGATAAATAATATGCGGATATAAATTTTACCAGAAATATCAAATAGATTTTATTGTCCCGCCATCTATGGGTATGTTTGCTCCGGTAATGTATGAAGAGAGTTCAGAACATAGAAATGCAACCAGGTTTCCGATCTCTTCAGGTTTTCCGAATCTGCCTAATGGTATTTCCTTTTTTAGTTGTGATTCCACATCTTCAATGGCCTTTCCTGTAGAGCTGGAAGTTTTTTCCAGTATATTTTTCAGGCGCTGTGTATAGAAATATCCTTGAGATATGGAATTCACATTTATATTATATTTACCCAATTCAATAGAGAGGGTCTTGCCCAGTGCAACAATGCCAGATCGCAGTGTATTTGAAATTGCGAAGTTCTGAAGAGGATTCTTTGTAGTCATTGAAGTTATAAATATTATTCTGCCAAAATTAGACGCTACCATATCTACCATACACATGTCAATCATCCTTATTGTGGACTTGAGCATCATGTCAATATTATAATCCCAGTCAGATTCTGTGAGTTCCATAAAGGGGTCAACTCTCGGGTCTCCATAATTCATGACAAGGAAATCTATTTTTCCGTACTGTGTATGGGCAGATTCCACCACCCTTATAAGGTCATCCTTTCTGGAAAGGTCAGCAGGTAGGGCATTTATCGTAACGCCCGTTTCTTCCCTGATTTCAGCTCTGAGCATATCTATTTTTTCTTTGCTTCTGGAGAAAGTAGTAATGTTAACACCATATCTGGCAAGCGTCGAGATAACACCTTTACCTATTCCAGTACTGCCGGCGCATACTATCACGTTTTTATTTTTCAGACCCTGCATATAAATTAAAACAGTTTTTAGCTTATAAATTTACTGTTTCAAAAAGCAATCTTTTAGGCATGGCAGTGAAATGAAAAACAAACAGCTTATAATGCCAGGTTCCGGGACATGAAATATGAATACCAGAATGGCATTCACTGACACTATTTAATTGTGCAATTATTTAAATACAAATGAATGTTTTACATTAAATGACTCATGTAATCAGTATTATTAATTTAAAGGGTGGAGTTGGAAAAACTCAGACGACCATAGCATTATCGGAATTTCTGGCAGCCAATTACAACAAGAAGGTATTAATTATTGACCTCGACCCACAGACGAATGCAACAGTTTCACTGATGGATGAGAACAGGTGGCTGGAGCAGGATAAAAAAGGCAATACTGTATTTCAGCTTTTCAGCGATAAGGTTTACAACACTAAATTATTCAATATTGATAATTCTATAGTAAAAAACGTTTCTAACATCGACTCTGGGATAAAAAATCTCGATTTGCTCCCATCAAGCCTTCGATTGATAGATATTCAGGACAAACTTCCACTTGTCTCCAATTCAGGATACTTTATAAAAACACCTATAACTATCCTCAAAGAATCACTGGCAAATGTTATAACAAACTACGATTATGTCATTATAGACTGCCCGCCGAATCTGGGTTTAATCACATTGTCCGGGATATTTATATCGGATTATTATCTCATACCCACTATTCCAGATATATTGTCCACATATGGTATACCTCAAATTCTGACAAGGATAAATGCTTTTAAAAATGACGCAGGGATAAACATAAGGCCCTTAGGTATTGTCATTTCTATGTTCAGGTCCAATAACAGGCTGCATAATTCAATCGTGGAGTCACTAAAATACAAGGAAAGAAAAGGAGATTATCCGAGAATTTTTGATACCTATATTCCCCTTAGTGTAAAAATTTCTGAAGCTGCAGAATATCAGGCTGGTGTTAAAACTCTTCCCCAGAAATATGGTTATGAACTTTATGACAGATATAACCATCTTGTTGAAGAGGTGTTAAAATATGTCGAATAAGTCAACAGCTGCTGCATTGTCAGATATACTGAAATATATCGCAGATAAAATAGAGAGAAATCCGGAACTTGTTGAAAATTTCAAAATAGAGATAAAAATTAAGCCAGAGAAAAGGTTGGAAAAAGCAACTGGATTATCGGATTACGATACAGAAGGTGAGCTGTTTAATGCACTTAAAAAGAAAAATATGGAACAATTGAAGTCAATAATAAGGGAAAATAAGCTTGGAAAAACTGCTTCTATTGCAAGTTTTAAAACTAAGGAAGAATTCATAAGATTCATAATTAAGAGGATAAATGATAGATATCACAAGGGTGATTCCTTTGGCCGTGTCTCACCTGAAAAAGTATCATGAGTGAATCCATGATTTCACCATGGCTCTAAAACTATGGAAATTTATATTTAAGTAATAGAGGGAAACATGTGGATTATGTAATCATAAAAATTTCCTAAATTCCCTAATCATTAGGCATTATGATACCACATTCTCCTTTATTTTACGGAACAGTAAAGGTTAAATCATAATGTGTAATTACACATTATGTCTTTCATAAGATTCAAGAAGATTGGGAACAAAGAATATGCCTATGAAGTAACATCATACTATGACAAGATGAAGAAAAAACCGGCACAGAAAAGCAAATACCTCGGGCAGGTTGTTGACAGGGAAAGTAATGAATTCATCAGGCCTGGAAAGGAGAGGATAAAACCAGAGAAACTGATCCTTGATTTCGGTGATTCATACTTCCTGATCAAATTCATGGAATCCAGGATGAAGGATGTCTATGATTTTGCAGTAAAGAACAGTGCACTTCCCCTCATACTGTACCGGATACTTGGAAAGACAGGCATGAGGAGGGCAGGAATATGGTATGAGGGGAATATTGCAAGATATCTTGCACCGGGTGTAATGGACTCACAGAGAATATCAGAATTCCTTGTGAAGTTTGGGAATGAAACAAAGATGAGGGATTTCTACAGGGCATACCTTAAGCAGCCGGAAGAAGGAATATCCATTGACACAACTGCACTTCCCAACCAGATCGATCTGGACATGACACAGTGGGGATATTCCTCAGAGACTGTTGATGAGGAGATCAAGCTTGTACTTGTAATGGACAGGAAGAGGAACAGGCCACTGTATTTCCGCTATATTCCAGGAGGCATCATGGATGTTTCAGCACTATCTGCAACCAACAGTGAGATGGAGAAACTCGGAATAAAACCAGGACTGAGCATAATGGATGCAGGCTTCTTCTCTGAGGGGAATATCAGTTCAATGTTCATGAATAAAATAGATTTTCTCATGAGGGTTCCTGCAAACAGATCCATATATCATGGCCTGATAGAATCTGCAGCAGGTATGGATATCCCTGAGAATGCAGTGAAGTATGGAAACAGGATCATGTTTATCTCATCCTCCCAGGCTGAATTTGCCGGAAATACTGTATTCACACATCTTGTCCTGGATCCAGAGAGGAGGGGCAGGGAATTGAGGAGATATATGCTGAAGCACATGGACGATTATGATCCATTTACTGTTAGGAGGAAGGGCTTTATGGTACTCATGAGTTCACAGCCCATTGAAAGGGATGAACTGATACCGCTGTATTATACCAGGCAATTTGTGGAGAAGGCATATTCATACTCAAAGGATGACCTTTCACTCCTGCCACTCAGGGTTCACAGTGAAGAAACCCTGAGAGGATACCTGTTCATAATATTCCTCTCACTGATAGTATACATGGAAGTACAGAAGGAAATTGGATCTGTTGAAATGTCCCTTGACATATTGAGGAATTTGAAATGCAAGGTATTCGAAAAGGAGATTGTGATACAGGAACTGACAAAGGATCAGAAGAAACTGTTTGAGAAAATAGGGGTCATAGTGCCTAATACTATGGGAATTTAGGAATTTATTTTTCCAAAAATTTTAGTAATGCCTGATAATCCATTGTATTTATCACCCTGTTTTTTGTAAGCCATCCTCTTCTTGCGGTTCCTATTCCAAGTTCCATAAAATCATAGCCATATATGTTGTGGGAATCTGTATTTATAGAATAATAAATATTGTATTTTGAAGTTTTCAGAATATTCTCATCGTTTAAATCAAGCCTTGCCGGTGAAGAATTAATCTCANATGCTGTTTTATACTTTTCACAGTACTTTGAGATCTCATCAATGTCA
>NZ_KI542699.1:0-48035 GCF_000496155.1 Ferroplasma sp. Type II | reverse complement strand
TGAAATATTGCAATGCAGATCCAAAACTTTCAGGTTTTATCACCCTGAGATCACAGGTTGTTCCTGTATTCAATAAAACTGTGGTTTTAGTATTACCCCTCACAATTACAGATTTTACATCCTCGAATTTAACAAACATTTTCATAATTTTTTCTGGGTTCCATGATATCACCAGTATGTCAATATCCCCAACAGTTTCTTTCATTCTTCGTATTGATCCAGCTATTGCACATCTATCGGCAAGATTTGCAGCTGTGAGATACCATATTATTTTTCTAGCCTCAGCAAGGCCAGTTCCCAATAGGATTTTTCCGCCAATAGAATCCAGCAAGGATATGCTTTTTAATATTAATTCCTCACTTTTTTCTCCGAATCCAGGTATATCGCGTATTTCATGGTTTTCTGCAGCCTTTTTAAGCTCCTCAACATTTTTAATGCCAAGTGTATTGTAAAGTATTATGGCTTTTCTGGAGCCAAATCCCTCTAACCTCATCAGGCCATTGAAGTCAATAGGATATGCATTTTTTAATTCTTCATATTTTTCTATTTTTCCAGTTGTTAAATATTCTACAATATGGGAAGCAAGCCCTTTTCCGATTCCTGGTATTTTAAGCAGGCCTTCAATGCCCTCCCTTTTATAAATAATCGAAACATCCTCTGGCATAGATTCAATGCTGCGGGCAGCCCTCTGATATGCCAGTGCTTCAAACTTTGATTTCTCATCCATGCTCAATATATAATATAAATCGTTAAACATATCTGCAATTTCCTTATTCTTCATAATGAATCAATAAACATTTAAATTATAAACTTATGGCTTTCCTGTTTTGCAACAGTTATCCATAAATGCCTTTCACTTTATTCCATGTCAGGCTCAATTGTTTCCCAGACCAGAGATATCCTAGGTCACAAATGTTAAAAGGAACGATAGCCATTAAGATACCTGTGGATATGTTTATACCAATTCATTATTGAAATTCGGAATATCACAGATAATAGTTTCTGTACAGGCTTGAGGAGATTAACAACATTTTCAGCAGGAAATAGCCTCCAGGGCATCATAAAAATTAAAGGTATTGTGGAACCTGTAGGCAGGATTTGCACAAAGAATCAAATCACAATGAATGATTTTAATTCCCTGTCTTAAAAGGGAAAATTTATAAATATGCATTATGGTTATTGTTTTATGGAAGTTAAGAATTATTTCGATCTTTCCGTTGACATCAGACCGAATATGCCATGTTGGCCAACAAATCCTCTTGTAAGGGTCGATCCAGTAGGACTTCTGGCAAGGGATGGATATACCGTTGAAAGATACGAATCGGTAACGCATACAGGAACCCATATGGACGCACCATATCATATGATAGATGGTGCAAGAACAGTTGATAAAATACCATTGGAACAGATAATCGGGCCAGGGTATTGTATAAAACCAGAGATAGAAGGGACTGAAATTCATGGTTATGCGCTAAAAAAAATATGGAAACCCGAGTATGACGGTAATATCATACTTATCAATACGGGATGGGACAAAAAGAGATCTTATACAAAAGAATTTCAATACGAATTTCCGGGATTAGCAGATGATTCCGTAGAATTTATTAAAGCTCATAAACCAAAGCTTCTGGGGATAGATTCTCTGGGGATTGATCCATACTCTCACAGTGATTTTAGAGTTCACAAGGCTCTTCTGGCAACAGATATGGCTTTTATAGAAGATTTGACCAATCTTGATAAGTTAACTCCGGGGAAAGAGTACTTTATAATGGCTTTGCCGTTGAAATTAAATGGTGCAAGCGGTTCTATGGCACGTGTGGTAGCACTGGAAATAGCATGAATATTCGCAATTCCTGATAGATATTGCATGAAGAAATATATAGAAACATCAGAGACATTTTATACCAGCTAAGGTAGAAAGTCTCACTTTCAAGGATGGAAGCTGGTCTACAGACATAGCTTCAATTTCTACTCTCGGATACCCTGGAATGGCTCTTCCTATTTTTTCATTTGCATCTTTTATTCCATATTCTCTTTATTTTTGTATCAGGATTAATACATTTATCAATTATAAGCTGTGTACATTGCAGTGGCATGCTTTATCTAACACTTTTTGAATGGGTTTGATATTACAGTATCCATATCATTTCTGCGGATTAGCCAGGGCATAACTAATACAGCAAATTAATTGGTATTCTCATTATTGTGCGGTGTATCATGGATAATATTATTCTGTCCATAGCAAAAGAAAAACTTTTCGCTCACTTGAGTTTAATATAAATTTTTAAATTTTATGAGATATTTGTATTATTGCAATTTTTCGTCATTTATATGTGAATTTAGCCACAAAATATTAATATTATGTATAGTTTATTTTTTATGACTCAGGTTAACAATCCTCAACAAGATAAAAGAGCCTACAGGAAGGACATCGGGCTATGGGGAGTTATAATGCTAGCACTTGGAGGAATACTAGGCCCAGCTATTGCCTATGCACCGGTATATACACTGGCTTATGCAGGGCCTTCAGGAATTCTGGCATGGCCAATAGCTATGGTAATGATAATTCCAATAGGACTGGTTTTTGCAGAGCTTGGAACCACCTATCCTAAAGCCGGTGGTGTTGCATATTACCCCACAAAAACAAATGGACCAGTTGTCGGAGCATTGAATGGTTGGGCATCAATGGTAGGGTATCTTTTTGTCGGACCAATTATAGTTTTTGCCGTAGTAGAATACTTAAGTTTCTATTATCCTCCACTTTATAGTAATGGTACTCTGACATATTTGGGCATAGCAGTAGCCGAAATAGTACTGGTATTAGTTTTTGCAATCAATGTTATGAGAATAAAACATATGGGCCAAATTAACCTTATACTCACAATAATCACCCTGCTGTTGATAGGTATTGTCATAATTACGTTAGCATTCTATTTTAAACCATCAAATCTGGTATCAAGTGCCGTGGGAGGATTTACACCATACGGATTCACTGGACTATTTGGTGCAATAACATTAACTGTATTCGGCTATGGTGGTTTTAGGCAACCTATTGATTATTCAGAGGAAGTTAAAGACCCTGGGAAAAGTATACCCATAGCAATAATAGCGGCTCTGATGATATCCGGATTAGTATTCACTTTAGAGTCTCTTGTGTTTGCCGGGGCAGTCAATTTTTCAAAATTTCATGTTAACAGTGGAAATTGGGCAGCCTTTTTCCATTACAGTGCACCCTATGCATCCATATCCCAGATATTAGCATTACCCGCACTTGTTGTTGTGGCTATAGTGGTGGCATTGATTGCCACTTTCAAGGATGGCGTCATATATTATGGAAGCACAGCCAGGGTTGGAGAAGTGCTTGCGAGGGATGATAGATTCCTTCCAAAACTTTTTGATAGAATGAGCATACGTGGTGTTCCTATCTATTCCATTCTGCTTGTGTTGGTGGTCACAATAGTTTTAGTTGCACTGGGCAGGTCTCTTGCCACAATTATAGGCATTATGGTTGACGGATTTCTACTTTCCTATGCACCAGGAGCTATAAGCCTCATGGTATTCAGAAAAACAGATCCTGATACAAAAAGGCCATTCAAGCTTCCATTTGCGCATATTTTTGCACCAATCTCCTTCATTATTGCCAATATTCTTGTGTATTGGTCTGGATTTGCCGCTGTAGAAATTATTATACCACTTGATCTTGGAGGGCTTTTCTTGTTAATCATTTATAATCATTACAATAAAATCGAAGGTAAACTTGCGTTATACGGTATTTGGATGCCTGTTTATCTTCTATTTGTCCTGTTTATGTCATACATTGGTAGTGGTTTCTTTGGTGGAAGGAATTTCATTATCTTTCCCTACGATTCTCTCCTATTCATAGTAGTGACCGCAGTATTCTACTTTGTTGGGGTAGCTCTAGGGATCAAAAGTGTAGAATATCAAAAAAATAAAAATAATAATATAAAAAATATAGCTAATGATTAAAATAATTGATATTATTTAGGTTCTCACGTGAATCTTTTAACGTTTTTTGAATGTAATTTTTAATACATTATTAATTACATTACTGGATAAAAGTGGCATGGTCAGACAAAAATTTATATATGGTCAGACGTTTACATTATTATGCATAGAAAGAAGGTAATAATAGATGTGTTAATGGTATCTATCTTTATGGCAACTGCATTTGTTCCTGTGGCTGATAATTTAAATAATAGTAGCAATTTATCATACATTCCTGCTTTGAAAAATAATACAGCTAATAAAATATCCCTATTTCATATTAAACCTTCAGGGAAAGCATATAATTTTAATAATAATGGCATAATTTTTTCAGGGAATGATCCATTTATAAAGTTAAATAACAGATATTATTCATCACAGTGGTCAGTATTGAATAAAAATTTTAACAGGGAAAAATTAAAGGTACTTGGAAATAAAATGATAAACAATAAGGCACAGAATTCTGCTGTTGAAACACTTAAAAATAATAATGTCAGTGTGGCATACATATATTCCTTTTATGGCAACAGTGTCCATGCAAGCATGGCCATAAAGAATTTAAATAATTCAACATTCAATTATACAGTACAGTTTAATGCAATACTGCCATCAAATAATATCATAGAATTGTCAAACAATCATAGCATAAATAAGAACTTTAATTCTGTCAATGGAATCACCCTTATGAATATACGGAGTACATACAACCCATTAATGTTTGGTAATATTATGATAAATCCATTGAATTCAATGCCTTCATCAACAATGATAATAAAGGACGGCAACTATGCAGTTTTAACTATGCAATACCATATAACCCTGGCAAAGGATGAAACATATACAATAGACCCTGCAATAACAGATGCTTCCGATTCATCCGGTGCATCAAACTGTGTTACCTATGGCAATATCACAACCGGTTTAAGTACTGGTGGATGCGTATTTGATTCAAATGGTGCTGAGGTTGGTGAGATAACAGAAACTGCACAGACTCCTGAATATTTGGCCCCGTCCGGTAATACATTTTACTTCCGTATTGATTCAACTTTCAGTCCCACATCGTCGTCCTATAATGTTAACTGTATAGAACAGAAAATGGTGGATAATAATGGAGGCAATGACAATTTTAAAGTACACAGTTACAAGAGTTACCTGCAGGACCATCAGAAAAATTGTGTATCAAGTATGAAGACAGACATAAATGCAGCATTCAATTTCCTCAATGTAATACTGGAGATTGCCGGTGTATCAATACCAAATCCATTCTCCTTATTTGGAAGTGGCACTGATGTGTCTGCTGGAAGTGTTTCCAACGGTTTTGAGATAACAGCAAATGCAGGAACTGTGACATCACCAAAAGCTGGTGTATACTGGCCATCTATATCATATGGCTATTGTACATATTTATATGGATTTATACCAGAATATCATATTAAAAACGTTCATGAATTTGGTGACTGTATAGATATGCATTTCCAGAATAATAATGGAGGCACATCGAATAATCCCTACTGGAATTACATAACATATACTAGCACATTCAAGATTATTAATAAAAACCTGAAACCCGTTGAAAATGAAAACGGCCAGTATGAAACCCAGATAAGTGAAACGTTTAAACTTGGGCAATATCAGAGAAGCGATTGATATGAAAAAATCAATAGTTAAATATTTAACAATATTCATTATAATTATAATATCATTCACAGGATATAATTTAGATACAGAACCACCTCATATAAATGCAATAAGCCAGAACCAATTAAAATCCTATAACCTGACAAAAAATCCGATTTTAGGGTTAAAATATGTTAATTTAACATATGGCAATTCCACAGCCGAATATGTTGTATATTACCAAATTCCTGACAATATATATTGTGTGGGCGTTACATTTTATAGCCAAATAATGATATATAAATTAAGCCAGAAACTAAATTTCCCAATAACAGGAATATCACTGGAGATAAAAAATATTAACCTTGAAAATCGTTCTTCCCATTATTCGATAGAAGAATATTCCTCTCGCAAAATGCATGTATATGGCAATAATACTATGGGAATAGGTATGGCGAATTGTCTTTCAACAGTGGGTAATACTTCAGTATCTGTGTCATTCGACATTGTACCAGTATATAATATCTATATATACCATTTCAATGGAAAAGAACAGTATTTCCAGTATAATTTTACTTTAAAGGGAACAAGGATTAATTAATTTAGTATGAGTAGAGGAATTAATATGAAAAAATCAATAATTAAATATTTAACAATATTCGTTATAATTATCATTATAATATCATTCACAAGATATAATTTAGATACAGAGCCACTTCATATAAATACAATAAACCAGAGTCAACTTAAAAGTGATATAAACCATCCTGAGATTTTGGGAATAAAATATGTTAACTTAACATATGGTAATTCCACAGCCGAATATGTTGTAGATTACCATATTCCTGGCGACACATATAACGTGAGTTCAACATTTTATTGCTGTATAAATATATATGAATTAAACCAGAAACTAAATTTCCCAATAACAGGAATATCACTTGTGATAAAAAATATTAGCCTCGAATATCGTCCTTTCAATTATTCGATAACAGGATGTTCCTCTCCCAAAATGCATGTATATGGCCACAATACTATGGAAGTACCTATGGCGAATTCTCTTCTAACAGTAGGTAATAATTCATACTCTGTGTCATTTGACATTGTACCAGTATATAATATCTATATATACCATTTCAATGGGAAAGAGCGGTATTTCCAATATAATTTTACTTTAAAGGGAACCAGGATTAATTAATTTAATCTCTAGTATAGTATTCGAGATAACTTTATAAAATGTATTTCTGTGCTTCATTATGTGCAAAAGTGGATCTATAAAACTAAGGGGCATCGGACTCCATGAAATTGAGGAAATGAATAAAGGAAGAGCAGAAAAGAGGAAAGATGCTGTAGAGATTTATTTTGGTAAATGAACTGCATGAAGGAAAAACGTTCCAGAAGCAGCAAAGACTGATGGGGTCGTTAAGGTAATCGTCTATGAATGGTTGAAAAGATAGTACGAATCAGATTATGATGGCCTCATTCCAAGATTTGCAGGTGGAAATCCTGGAAAACTTTCAACGGAACAGAAAGATGAACTTAAGCCATTGCTTGATGCAAAGGACATTATGGAACATATATAAACAAAGTTCAATGTTGAATATTCAGTGAGGCAGATAAGAAAAATGCTGAAAAACTTCGAGATTGATTTTGTAAAACTATGCTATGCAAATTACAGGAAACTAGATGATGCATATGAAAAACTAAAAAAATAGGTTTAGTTGATTGAGTTGCTCCTTTCAAGAAATCTGCCATAATAAAGAACGCATCAAAGTTCAGGGCAAACATCTTTGGTTTTTATACATTCAACGATAAAGGTACAGTAAACATATGCAACAAATTTAATTTTATAGTTTATAATGCCTGAATACTATATTTTTTATGCTGTCCATGAAAACCATCCAAATAAATGTTATTCCAATGCTGATCAGTATAAATTTTAATGGAATTGCAGTTACCAGTATGCCATAATAGGATATTGCTGAGATGACTATTATATCTAAGATACTGGAAATGAGAAGAACCCTCGAAGGCATTGAATTAAAGAATCTTTTCCTTTCCCTTACCATATAAACGGTAAACTGTCCCGAGAATACGAGCATATCAAAGATAAATGTGTGTATCTCGTTCATTCCCATTCTTGCCACTAATCCGATGTAAAGGAACACAAAACCCTCTACTACAAGGAATGCTGAGAGTATAACTGATGAATAGATAAGAGACCTTACGTTCCACTTTTCTGGCTTTATAGAATATCCCACATTGTCCGTGGCTATGGACATGGTTACAAAGTCATTGGCAAAAATAAGAAGGATAACATCGAATGGTGTGGTAACAAAAAATCTTACCACAAAAAATGAAAGGGTAAGGAAGAATGCAACCTGGATCGTTTTCATTATTTTATTCAGTGTGTATGTCAGCATCCTCTGGTAAATTCTTCTGCCTGACTTTATCCCGTCCACAATATCTGTAAGCCCGGGATGGGTGAGAACCACACTTGCAGACGCCTTTGCCACATCCGTTGCCGATGCAACCGCCACACCAAATTCTGCCTGTTTCAATGCTGGTG
This sequence comes from Ferroplasma sp. Type II, assembly GCF_000496155.1. Lineage (NCBI taxonomy): Archaea > Methanobacteriati > Thermoplasmatota > Thermoplasmata > Thermoplasmatales > Ferroplasmaceae > Ferroplasma > Ferroplasma sp. Type II. The sequence goes on along the minus strand of NZ_KI542699.1, from coordinate 39,844 downwards.
AATCGTTTACGCCGTCGCCAGTCATGCCCACAATATGCCCTGATTTTTGCAGGGCCTTAACTATATAGTATTTATCCTCCGGGAAAACCTCGGCAAAAACGGAACAATCAGATGCACCTGTATAGTTACTCTTTATGGTGCTGGTGTCACAGAGTTTCTTGTCCAGACCGATCTCCCCTGCAACCTCCTCTGCAATGAGTGTATTGTCCCCCGTAATCATTACTGGGGATACATTAATTTGCTTAAGCTCGGAAATAAGTTCCTTCGAGTCTTTTCTCGGTGGATCATATAACGGTATAATACCCTTAATTTCCAGTGTTTCTGATCCTACTGCCACGGTAATTATCCTGAATCCCTGAGAAGAGAAATATTTGACATCATCCTCGTATCCGTCAGGAACGGTGCCGGACAACTGATCTATGACCTGTGGTGCACCCTTAACTATTCTTATGGATTTGCCATTTTCTTCTATAATTGCCTCAGTACGTTTAATTGCGGGATCGAAGGGAGTGAACCCGCTTCTAGTAGAATAATCTATTTTTATGGATTTTGATTCTGCATAGTCCAGTATGGCATTGTCAATAGGATCCTCGCTTTCCCTTTCCGATGCATATGAGGCGTACTTGATTAATGCCTGTTCATCTTCACTGTAAACCTTGGGTGTTTTTATGGTAAGCCTGTCTTCTGTGATAGTGCCGGTTTTATCCATGCATAATGTATCCATGGATGCTGCATCCTCTATAGCTGACAGTCTTGTGACTATTTCTCCACGCTTTGACATGTGAAGTGCTCCAAGCGCCATTGCTATTGTGAATGTGGCAGGTAGGGCCACAGGTATTGATGCAATTAATACTACAAGGGCGAAAGGTATCACATCGCTAAGGCTTACCCCCTGATAAATGGAAAACAGTATCAGGGCTACAACAAGAATAGTATCTATTCCAATCAGATACTTGACTATTCTCATAATGAGCTCTTCTATGTGCGATTTTGTTTTTGCTGCCGCTACAAGCTCTGTTGTTTTCCCAAAATACGTCTTAGACCCTGTTTCGACTGTGATACCGTTGCATTCACCTCTTTTTACAATGGAGCTGGAATATATGGTGTCCCCTTTTTTCCTTGTTACTGAAAGTGACTCTCCTGTGAGTGCGGACTGGTCTATTTCCAGTTCGTTGTCTATTATTACAATATCTGCCGGAACCACATCTCCAAGCCTTAAATGGACAATATCCCCGGGAACAAGAAGCCTCGCCTCAATAGGGTTCCACTTTCCATTTCTCAAAACTCTCGCCTGGACTGAAAGCTTTTTCTTTAACAGCTCCACTGCGTTATCAGCCTTTGATTCCTGGGTAAATGATATTATGCCGTTGAATACAAGCAGAAAAAGTATTATTACTGTATCGTCATATTTGCCCAGAACAAAGGTTATTATTATTGTAAATTCCAGCATCCATGGAATAGGCGCCCAGAATTTTTTCAAAAATTTAAGCAAGAAATTTTGTTTCTTCTCTGCAACCTCATTATAGCCATAGGTTTGCAATCTGGACTCTGCATCACTGTCTGAAAGCCCCGAAGGAGAAGAATTTAACTTTTTAAATAAATCATCCAGTGAAATTTCCTCTGGTTTTGCCATTAAATCCGTTAATTATAGCTATACTGCATTTAAGTTTATTGAAAAATATAAAATTATTCAAAAATAAGTAATATTATAAATCGTTGATTATTTTCTTGCCGGGATTGCATTTATCGGGGGTACTTTTCTGTTTGAAATGAATATTGTGGAATTTGATCCATATCTCTTGAACAGGTAAAGGGCAGAGAATATTACAGGTACTATGAGTATAAAGAAAGAATAATCATACCCTATAAATTTCACAATATAACCGAATACCAGTGGTATAATCATGAAAAGCACATTATTATATGCCATAAAATATGAATTTGCGGCACTTCTCTGCTCTATAGTTGTACCCCTTGCAATCATTATTGTGGACATGGGAAATATTGAGCCGTGTGGTATGCCCAGAACCATCATTACCAGGAGAAATGATGTGAATGTGGTAAGAAACGGAAACATCATCATTGAAAGGCCTGTAATTATTATTGAAATTATAAGTGGAATCTTAATATGTTTTAATGGATGTATTGTCAGCACAATTCTTGTAAGGAATGACACTGAAAAGAAATATATGTACGGGGAATAGGCAACTGCTCCTGAAACGTGAAAACGTGCTATTGCATAAAGTGTAAGGAAAACGCTCAATGCTGCAAATGGGACATTGTAGGTTGTTATTGTAAGTATGCTTGCCTTCAAGCCATCATTTTTCATGACATTTGCATGTGTTTCATTTTTTGTGTCTGGAAATTTAATCATTGTTGAAACTATTACCCCAGCAACGACTACTGGTATGAAGAAAAGAAAGACATCCCGGTAGTTCACAAAGGTAAGAATGTAATACTCTATAGTGGGCCCCAATATTAAACTCAGGCTTAAACCGACGGAATAAAGTGATATTAGCCTCTCACGTTCTTTCTGGTCTTTCAGGAGCGTTGAAGATGTGATAAGATTGGGCATCATAATACCGTATGCCAGTCCTGCAAGTGCTGATATTGCCCATATTGTTATCCCGTTGGCAAAATAATATGATATAAGGGAAAAAAGTATTGCAAAATTTGCTCCTATAAAGAGGTGCCTTCGTATTCTGGAATTTAACCGGGGATTGATGTAAAACGTAACAGTAAATGTGAAGAGGTAGATAACTGCAGATATTATACCAACAAGAAATCTGGAGAAACCCAAATCTATCTTTGCCAGCAAGGGAACGGTGGTAATTATCATATTATTTGTGGCCCTCATTGAGAAGGTCATTATGATAACAGTGATAGCCAGATAAATAAAACTAATATTCTTTTTCTCCATAAATACCTATTTTCAGATATTACAGAATAATATATAAATATTTACGTGACAATTATATATCTCTAAAGTATTTATGAATAAAATATATTCATGCTTATATTCCTGAATGAAATATATTATAATGTCAAACATCCTTATCATAGACGGGGACGAAAGTTTTGGCTTTAGATTTGCCAGGGACTACGGGAATAGGGATGAAATACAGTTGCTTTATCCACTGAAGGGAATTGAAAATTTTTTGGAATCGTTAATGGAACTCCCAGATAATTATGATTTTATAATAAATAATTTTGATATACCATTTTATTCCAAAAGTACTAATTTTCTGGAAATGAATTTTAAGATCCAGGAATTTGTCAATGAAAGGTTTCATGCAGGAAAGAAAGTATTGTTGTCAAGCCAGTTAGTCTATTCCTCATCAACATTGCCAAAAAATGAAAATTATAAAACAGTACCAGAAACTGAATACGGCAAAACAAAGATTAAGGCTGAGCAGGCAGTTAAGCAGAATGACCATTACCTTATAATAAGAAGGGGAATGACATACGGGAAATGTACATACAATATTTATACTGATATACTCGCTGCCATAAGAAGCAAAATGCCAGTAAAACTTAATAACAACATTATATTGAATCCAGTGCTGAATTCCGATCTTTCTCTTATCGCATATAAGGTAATGAAAAATATGGACAGGCAGATTATAAATGTAGCCAGCGATGAAACAATGACGCTTTATGAATTTGGTTCAAGACTCTACAGATCATTCAATGATAACGCATGCCCATTTATAAAAACCTATACAGGAAAAAATCTCGATTACCGCATGGACATGTCTATGATTCATAAACTGTATAATTTAGAATTTACAGGCCTTGAGGACATTGATTTTATGGATTTTTTGCCCAGATAGGCACCAGTATTAATGTATCAGGCAGTTCAAGAACATTTTAGTTTTAAAATTACTATATTGAAGTTATAAAATTTTTATAAGTTTCCACAGTAATGGTCTAACGGATTCATAATATATACTAAAGCGTGCATGTGTTTCTTCTTCACCAACTTTTATTGTTATTGCATCAGGATTGGCGATAAATGAATCCTCATCTGTATTGTCATCGCCGATAATTATGGCTGGCCGATTCCTGTTTCTGGTGGATCTGATTGCATTGCCCTTATTGACATGGGGAATTCTTAATTCCATAATATCAATTCCACAGTATAGATCCAGTTTATAACGGCATGCAAGAAAATTGGCAATCTTATGTATAAGGGAAAAATATTGTGAAGAGCGTATATTTCCCAGGTGGAACATAACACCGCCGGTTTTGTTGTACATTTTCAAACCCGGAAAACGCTTCTCCAGGTAGAGATTCTCTGTGTATATTCTCTTAAATAAATCAGTATACATATTGAACTTCGGAATTACAATAGTCTCACCACTGATATGAAATACAGATCCATGAAGGCCTATGATGTTGTAATCACCCAGAAATTCTACTATGTCCTTAACTTCCCTTCCTGTGACAATATAGGTTTCCAGTCTACAGTCAAGAGTGGCAATTAATTTTAACAGATCGGAATCTGCCTGGTTTATTTCAGGGTGCTTAATTATAGGCACAAGTGTGCCGTCATAATCCAGAAAAAGTTGCGGTGCCATGGGCATTATTTCGGCAATGCCATGAATTATTTCATTTTCAGAATGCATCATATTGCCGTCCTGCCACATTTATTATTCTTTTATACCACCAGTCGCTATTCTTTGACTGGACGTACTTTTTCAATTTTTCAAGCCTGGCTCTCCTCTCAGTTTTATCCATTTCCATTGCTCTAACTATGGAACTTGCCAGTTCATTTATGTTATTCGGATTTACCTTTAATGCCCCCTCCATGCCTTCTGCGGCACCAGCAAATTTAGAGAGTATCAGTATTCCATCTTTTGTGGTGGCCACATATTCCTTGCAAACCAGATTAAGTCCGTCAATTAATGGGGTTATTAATGCTATATTGCCCCTCGCATATAATGATTGCAGAGATCTTGATGATATTTTTCTGTACATATAAACTATAGGAATCCACGAGGTTGTGCTGTAAAGGCCGTTGACCTTTCCCACTTCCATCTCAAGTTGATTTTTTATTTTCTCATATTCTGGAATTCCCGTCCGGCTTGGTGTCACATTCATTATATAAACGAATTTCCCGATTAAGTCCTTTCTATAACCTAGAATTTTTTCTATGGCTCTAACACGCTGTATCAGCCCTTTAGTATAGTCAAGCCGGTCTATTGAAAATATTATGACAATTTTATCTTTTTTTGATACTTCCGCTTTATGCTTTGAAGGGGAAAACATTTTTGTGTCTATACCCAGTGGTATAGCCAGTGATTTTAATCCTTTCGGCAACTTTATTTTCTCATATTGCAGGGTCCTGAAAAAATTTTTTTCATATAATTTTGTATGGAATGTCAGCAAATTCGATTTTGACATACTCTGTAACAAAAATTTGCCCTCAGGCAATATGCTGAAGAATTCCGGGGATACCCATGGTATGTGCCATGAAAATATTATATAGTTGTGTAAATCCATAGTTCTCAGTATTGATGGAACCATCATAAGCTGGTAGTCATGAATCCATATTACGGTTTCTGGATATGCCTTTTCTTTAATTTTTCTTGCAAATTTTTCATTTGCTGTATAATAATGTTTAAAACCCGTGGAATCAAATTCTATGTTATCTCTAAAATAATGAAACAGTGGCCATAAAACCCTGTTTGAATAACTGTTGTAAAAGCCAATTTTCTCCTTTTTTGTCAGGAATATTCTATCTATTGTGTATCCTTTAATAGTTTCTTCCGGGTGCATTATGTCGTTTTTTCCGTCACCCCAGCATACCCACGTGCCACCATATCGTCTCAGCACTGAGTCCAGAGTTGTGGCAACTCCCCCTACATTTGGTACCAGAATCTCCCCGTTTGCCGAGTACCGGTAAGAGAACGGTGCCCTGCTTGTCACAACAAGAAGTTTGCTCATATTGCTATAATGCGCTATTCAATTAAAGTTTTATGACTTGCAGGCAACTATGAGGATTTCTTCCTTAATGCATTGTCCAATTTAATTGCTGCCCTTATAACGCCAAGATGGGTAATTGCCTGTGGAAAGTTTCCCAGCATTTCCTCGCATCCATGGAAATCTATTTCCTCGGAAAAGAGCATCAAATGGTTTGAATGCCTCAATATGTTTTCGAATGTTGCCTTTGCATCTTTAACTCTTCCCAGCAGTATCAGATCTTCAATATACCAGAATGAAAGCAGTAGAAATGCATTGTCATGGTCCTTTAATCCATCATCATTTAAATACCGGAGAAACATTTCACAGGGATTCTTAAGGTCATGTTCTACTTTGGCCAGAGTGGAAACAAAACGTGGGTCGCCTGCACTGATGAATCCTGTCAATGGCATCCTCAGTACTGATGCATCTACCTGATCACTTCCATAGTACTGGGTAAAGGCCTTTACTGCCGGATTATACCCCTTCTCCATTATTTCAGCTCTTATCTCGTTTTCTATTCTGTGCCATTCTATGTAGGGAGCACTATAGCCTAATGCCTTTCCCATTTTTATTGCACGGTGGAATGCTGTCCAGGAAATAAATTTGGAATACAGATAATGTTTTGGTTCAGACCTGAACTCCCATATGCTGGAATCCGGGTATTTCCATATTTCTTTCAGGGTGTCAAGGATTTCAATTATAAAATCCCAGAGATATGTGGTTACAAGTCCTCCAGCCTCCTGAAATCTGAATACTGCATCGACTATTGATCCGTACTGGTCTATTTGTAGTTGTTCCGATGCCTTATTTCCTATTCTTACGGGACTTGAGTTCATATAGCCGGATAGATTTACTGTTTCTTCGCCGATCTGGCCGTCACCGTTAATGGAATATATTGTTTTGACCTTTCCATCCCTCTGAACTGTGGACATTATATCATAAAGAAATTTTGTAGCCTCGTCTTTTAATCCAATAAGGGAGAGTGATTCTATTACATAGGCAGTATCCCTGATCCATGTATATCGATAATCCCAGTTCCTTTCTCCACCCAATGTCTCAGGAAGGCTTGTTGTGGGAGCTGCCACCATCATTCCAGTGGGCTCATAAAATAGCCCCTTTAATGTGAGTGCGGACCTCAGTACATAATCGTAGTATAAACCGCTATAATTTATTTTATCTGTCCATGTCCTCCAGTATTTTCTCGTCTCATCTATTCTGTCATATGACCCGTACTGTTTCACATTTCCTATTTGCCTTATGCCACTCAATATTACAACCCATTCATATTCATCTTTCTTCATGGTTATCTGATTATATACCCGCCCATCCCCTTTCTGGAGTTTAAGATTTGTAGAGATGCCCAGAGTACTGTTTTCTGATGAAAATAGATAACCATGTCTGTTTTCATGAATCTTTGCATGGGAAGATCCAAAATTAAAATCCGGTTTCAGGTCTAATAATATATCAACATCTGAATATGGTGCTTCGATAAATCTATGTATCTCCGGAAAAGTTATAGTACTGTACCATGAAACAGGAAGAAAATCTGTCAGTCTCAGTATTACATGGCCATCTTCAATGAATTCTGTTATGAGTATATTGGTTGATTCCTCATAATACTGGTTCACACTACACTCTTTTACAGGTTTAGTTTTAAAATATCCACCATTTTTTGAGTCTAATATGGAGTCAAAAACAGGATTTGAATTAAAATTTGGGAAACATGCCCAGTCTACTGTTCCGTCAATGCCTACAAGTGCAGCCGTTCTGTTGTTCACAATGAAGCCATGGTTGGCAATTTTGAGGTAATCCAAATTATATGCCTCCCTTAGATCATATAGTCCCCTGTACGTACTCATTGCAAAATAAAGCGATATAAAATATAAAGAGTTTACTAGAAGATAAATATATATAATCTAATAAACGATGCGGAGTGGTTGGGAAACAAGTCCGTCCCATTTAGATTCTGATATTTGCTTTAACAGTCACTTTTTATGGCTTTGATTTTATTCAAGCGGCTTTATCTTTTTTACAGTTATCTTGAATGGGAAAACTGTACTATATAATATCTGACAGAATAAATTTTTGATCTACTGGTTAGCTTGGGGAGGATGTCACAATAAAGATGGAGCAAATTTCATAGATGCATCAGAAATTCGAGGCAAACAGATTTATAACAAAATGCATTATATTTATATGAGACTAAGTTACCATAAGCTGAAAATACCACTTATAAGCCCTTTTACAACCAGTTTTGGCACAGACGTGAACAAGGATGTTTATGTATTCACACTTGAACATAATGGGATAACAGCCTATTCAGAAAGCGTGACAGATGAAAATCCATTTTATGGCTCGGAGGACAATTATACTGTAATCCACATTGTGCAGAAATATCTCGCCCAGATAGTAAAAGATCTCCCAGAACCACAGGAATTCAATAAAAAAACCATGTTTATAAAGGGAAATAATATGGCCAAGGCCTCCATGGAGATGTTATTATACGACTATCACGCAAAGGTTAAAGAAAAACCTCTGGCAGAATATATGGGAAAGAGCAGGGGGTATGCAAATGTCGGTATTTCACTGGGAATGGATGATATAAATGTTACACTTAAAAAGATACAGGATGCACTTAACCGCGGATATAAAAGAATAAAGGTTAAGATAATGAAGGGCAAGGAAACTCAGATACTTGGCGCAGTAAGGGATCAGTTCCCTGATATAACCCTGAGTGCAGATGCAAACAGTGACTATACAGAAAAGGACTTTCAATTAATTAAGAAAATAGATAGGTACGACCTGATATATCTTGAACAGCCACTTTACCACGATGATATTATTTATCACTCAAGGCTTGCAAAGGAAATATCCACACCATTATGTCTTGACGAATCCATCACATCCCCTGAAAAAGCTCAAAAAGCCTTCGAAATGGAGGCTTGCAGCGTTATAAACATAAAGGAAGGCAGGCTTGGCGGAATAGGCAATTCTATCAAGGTCATGGATATAGTAAAGAATTTCAAGGGGCATGTATGGATTGGTGGAATGCTGGAGACAGGAATTGGAAGATCGTTTAATGTTTCCATGGCCTCATTGTCAGATATAGATTATCCAGGCGATACATCACCAAATGACAAATACTTTACACATGACATAGTTAAAAATCCTTTTACTATGGAAAATGGAACTATTAAGCCTAATATGGGTTACGGAATTGGTGTCGAAATTAGTGAAGAATATCTGAAAAAGTATACAGTTGAAGAGGGTTTTATTGTATGAAGGACATACTTGAATATTTCAATGCCCAACAAAACAATATGCTGTCAGACCTGAAGGCGTTTATTGAAATGGAAACACCATCCACAGACAAAAAATTACTTGACAAATTTGCGGATTATATGGCAATGTATATTGAAAATAATTTAGGTGTCAAACCGGAAATCATAAAATCATCAGATGCGGGAAATAACATACGCCTGTTCATAAGGGGAAAATACGATAACCAGGTACTTTTACTGTGCCATTATGATACTGTTTTTCCCGCGGGAACATTGAAATCCAGGCCATTTAACGTAAAGGATGGAAAAGGATATGGGCCGGGAATATTTGATATGAAAGCAGGCCTGGTACAGACACTCTATGCATTAATAGCACTTATCAAGAAAGGTGGGCCGAAATACAGTACCGTTCTCCTGATTACTTCAGATGAAGAGATAGAATCGGGTTCCTCTAAGGACATCATTATTGAAGAAGCAAAAAAATCTATTCTCACTCTGGTAATGGAACCTTCAATGGATGGGGCACTGAAAACCGAGAGAAGCGGTGTGGGAACTATTACCGTAAAAATTCATGGGAAGGCTGCACATGCAGGACTTGAGCCAGAAAAGGGGATAAACGCAATCTATGAAATGGCATATATGGTGCCTGTTATTGAGAAACTGAACGACAGGGAAAAGGGCACATCCATAAATCTCAATGTGATAAATGGCGGTGGCAGATCCAATGTGATCCCTGATTTTTGCCAGGGTATAATGGATATAAGATATAAATTGCCAGAGGAGTCGGACAGAATTATAGAAGCATTGAAGGAAGCACCTATCAGGATTCCCGGTTCCAGAAGAGAAATAGAATATAAATTGAGGCCCCCATTAGTAAAAAATGAAAACTCAGAGGAACTTTTTTTAAGTGTCAGGAAGATAGGTGAAGAAATTGGGCTTGATCTGAAGGAGGCTTCTGTTGCCGGTGGAAGTGACGGAAATTTCTGTTCTTACTATTGCCCGGTAATTGATGGTCTTGGTGCTGTCGGTGGGGGGGCTCACTCTGATAATGAGTATATTCTGGTTAATCAAATTCCAGAAAGAACCGCACTCCTGTATCTTATCCTGAAGAATATTGAAAGTCCGGGTGGTAATTTATAATATTTTTTCCATAATTTCTGTGTCGATCCACTTGTTGTTTAATATTCCCTGCTCATGCATGATGCCAACAGTTCTAAACCCATGGTTAATATAAAGATTCCGGGCATGTTCATTCCCTGAAATCATTGTCAGAATTATTTTATGGAAACCATTTGTTCTTGCCTCCAATATACCCTGATCCAGAAGGTTGCTTCCTAATCCATGGCCTCTGTAACTTCTTTCTATGTATATGGAAATATCGGCAACGAACATGTACGCCTTTCTCTGGCTAAAAGGATTCAGAGAAAGCCAGCCCACAATTTTTCCCTCATTGTCTGCAACAATCACTGAATATCTTGGATCGCGATTGGATAACCAGTTTTTCACCCATTCTGCACCCCTCTTATCGATCTCAAGGGTGGCAATCCCATCATCTATTCCCTGATTCCATATGGCACCTATAAAAGTGGCATCATGACAACTGGCTTTTCTGTAAGTTATGCCGTTATACATGACATGTCAACTTAATGGGATATTTATTTTTATTGATAAACATCTTAAAATTCAGTCTTCAGTTTCATCAATTATCTCCATGATACTTTTATTTACCTTGTTCCACAGATAACTTCTTTTTTCCATATAACGCACTTCATTCCGGCCAATATGCAATTTCGGGAGCCTGTCGAGGTATAAGATAGTTTTCGTAATCTTTCAGGATCAATGACTCTATTATGCTTTCCATAACAATAATTCGATTATTTTCCTTGAATTTATAGGGCTTTGTTTTAGATATTTTACTCAGTACTAATGCAGGAAAAGAAATGTAGTAAGGTTCAATATGGAACATTTTTACATCTTTTATACTGAAATTGCATGATATTATGGCATCCCGGAAGTTTATAATCCGCTCCAGAAATGAATTTTTTTTGGAAGTTTTGTATTTCAACGAATCGTATTGTTCTGATGGGAAGGCTGCAATACCCCCTTCTGCTGCAATACGGGCCAGAAGGTCTATGTCCTCATATTCACGGAGATTTCTCCAACCTCCCGTTTTATCCAGCATGTCACGGGCAATAACCATAGGGCTGTATACTAATGCACGTTTCTCCCTTTTTTCAAGGAAACTGTGTATAACATCTGATGTCTCGGAATTATATACTGTGGATGGATTGAAAATTATAAGATAATCGCCTGTACTGTGAAGATATGCCAGCTGTTTCCCAGCTCCGTATGTGTCAAATGTTTCATTTATGAATTTAATTCTGTCTGATTTGAAATTAACCTGCATATGTGTTGATATTACCAGTTCATATGGGTGTCCCAGTTCCTCTGCAACATTGACTATGCTTTCAAGGGATCGCTTTACACTGTCCGATATGTTCATTGCCACCGCACAGAATGACAACTTTATTTCCCTGTTATAGGATATTGGCAGTTCCTTTACATCATATGATTCCATGGTACATTTAAGATAATTCTTAGCTGGATTAAAGCTTATTGGTTATCACATTGTTTATAATCAGAATATTTATTTCTAGTGGCTTTCCTGTTAGCATTACAAATAAATTTAAATAATGTTATATTATTATAATCGTGAAGATTTATGAGCCTAATTGTAAGGACATTGATTCGATTGTCAGATCATGAAATGCAGAATGAGGATGCCTCGAAGGTATACATTAATGTCCCTAAAAAGGTTCTGGAAATGTACACAATTAAGGTTGGCTGCCTTCTCAACGGCGATATAGAACAAATAAAAAAATTCATAGATGAGAATGAAAATCTCAGTCCCCAAATACGCACGGGGCCTAAGGATTACAGCCAGATTATAGGCAGCAAAGTAAAAATGATATTTTATGGGGGACAGGCGGAAGAGGATCATGATTACCTGTTCTTTCCAAAGCAGATTGCAATAAAACTCACATCATACGCAGTATTTCCCAATGATTATATAATTAAAATGAGATTTGATACAATATCATGCGGATGGAAACGAACAAAATTATATAGCGAGACGTCCGTAAATTTTGATGATACGGAGCAGTATTATGACTGAAAGCAAGATTGACCATGTAGGCCTTATGATTAAAAAGGCAATGGAAGAGGAATCCTCGGGAAACAGAAATGAAGCAGCCAAGATTTATAAAGCCGCATATAAGATGGTAATGGAAATTGCATCACATTCCACTGGAAAACTAAAACAAAAAAGATTGAACCAGGCGGCCAGCCTGAAGAAAATATATGAGTCCATAGGAGGAGAAGCGGTAGAGGAAGACAGGTTATCAGAAGGCAGGAAAATACTTGAAACATTAAACATAGAGCCCCCTGAGATTCCAAAGGTTACTTTTCAGGATGTTGCAGGACTGGAAAACGTTAAAACAGAAATAATGTCTAAAATAATATATCCCATGCGGTATAAGGAATTATCCGAGGAATATAATATAGAATTCAGTGGTGGCATGCTTCTTTATGGACCACCGGGAACTGGAAAGACCTTTATAGTCAAGGCAATTGCAAATGAGGTAAAAGCTAATTTTATAAATGTAAACCCCTCAACTCTTTACAGCCAGTGGTTTGGCCAGTTTGAAAAGAACATTTCCCTGCTTTTCCGCGCTGCTTATCTTCTTTCACCATCAATCCTATTTTTCGATGAAATAGACACACTGGTGCCAAAGCGTTCTGGATCAGAATCTGATGCGGCGAGAAGGGGAGTGTCCCAGCTTCTCACTGAGGTAGGCGGTTTGACTTCCCAGAAGGACAGAAATGTATTTATTATAGCTGCAACAAATAATCCCTGGGGTATTGATGAGGCTATATTGAGGCCTGGAAGGTTTGATGTAAAAATATATGTACCTCCACCAGACTATGAATCTAGGAAAAAACTTTTCCAGTTGAAACTCTCAGAAGTTAAGCATATGGGATATATAGACTATGATGAGCTGGCCAATGAAACTGAGAGGTATTCTGGGGCAGATATAGAATTCATATGCAAAAAGGCTGTGCAGAATGTTTTTATGGAAGTCGTAAAGACAGGTAATAAAATTGACGTTTCTATGGACGACCTGCTTCAGGTTATTTCACAGATACGCCCATCCATAGATGTTGGTTTGCTGAAAAAATATCAGGATTATATATTGAATCTTTGATGAGAATTGCATGTGAGCCATGTTATGCTAAAACACAGATGCTCCCAGTTCCACTGACAGAACTTGCACTTACATAGGGACTTATATCAAATCCTTTGAGTGTAGAGGCATTATCTCTATCAGACTTGAATTCCCTGCGCTCTAAATGTACTATTAATTTTTTTAAAATTTTATGGAGATTAAATAATGCAGATAATTTCTATAAACTCTTACCTTAATTTATTGCTTAAGCGTGCCATATTTCTAACCGAAATATTTATTATGAGGTAAATACTATAAATATTATGTCTATTTTGTCTAAGAAAAAACCCAAACTCTCAAAGGAAGAAGAATTAGAAGAAACCAAGGTCAAAATTAAGGATTTGCAGATGAATTTGAAGAGGGCTATACGAGCACTTTTGAAAAGGGCACAATCTCTGGAAGAAAATCGAAAATCAGCCGAAGAGAGAGATTATAAGGATATTGAACATGGACTTTCAAAGCAGATAGATGATGTAAGGGCATTCATTACATATTTTGACCGTACCAATATACTTCTCGATTCAATATCATCGCAGCTTGATATGTATAATGACGCGGGAAAAGCCATGGATATGATCGGTCAAAGTGAAGTCATATTTCAGGCCCTTAAAATTACCCCTGACCAGCAGGCCAGCTATATGAAATCCCTCGCCAGCATTAAGGATATTGCGGACAATAATTTGAATTCTATAAACGATCAGGTTGAGCAGATAAATGAGAATCTTGGGTTTAGCGAATCTTCAGAATCACCTATTTCTGAAGAGGATCTCCTTACCAATTTCTTAAAAAAGAGATCCGCCAAAAGCAGTGCAACTGCAGATAAAGCGGATGAAATAGATGCTGAACTTGAAAAACGCAATGGAGAACATGAATAACTATTTTCATCCATTGAGGGAGAATAAACCATTGCATAGGGCGAATAGGAACCCCGGCATTATGACTGTAAAAAAGAAAAGAGAAAATAACCTGTTCTTCGATATTTCCGTCTTCAGGCAGGAAAGGAATAAAAGTGATTTTAGGAAAATACTTGATAAAATAAAAAGGGTTTGACCCGGTTATATAATTTTTCTCATTCTGTATGCATTTTTTGAATCGTTAAAACTTATATTGTAATATCCCTCTATGAATTCGAATATTTCATATCCATGATGTTTGTAGAATTTTATGGCCTGATCATTCCTTTCCCTTACCTCTAGCACCACCATAGAATATGACCTGCGTTTTGCCTCATTTTCCATTGCAGAAATGAGAAGCGATCCGTATCCCTTCCCCTGATCCTCCGGCAGTATCCCTATACTTTCTATATCTATCACATTAACATCTACTGGTTCCATTGTGGCATATCCATGCAGGGATGAACCGTTATCAAGGACAAGTGTGAAGCCCTTCGAACTGTTTAATATTTTCCTGAGCATTAAACTGGAATATGCACCTGTTCCAAAGGCCATTTTTTCAATAATGGCAATATCATGGAAGTCCTGCCTCCTGTAGGGTCTTACCTGCATGGAAAGAAATTACACGCTTGGATATATAGTTTAATTGCCATTTTCACCATAGCCTGTACTTTCCCCGTACTGGGAGACGTCATCGAATAATAGTATTGGAAGGCGGATAGCACCATCTGATTCCAGCAGTTTTTGTATTGAGTTCTTTAGCATACTGTCAAACACAAGAACCTCTTTGGGTTTTACAATATCTATAACAGGCAATATATAGATCCTGAAAAGTGAACCAATTATGTAATCAAATGTGATAATCCCATTGAATTCTGTTCTTTCGAAGAGGTTCAGAAATGTTTCCTTTCTGTTAGTTCTAAGAGGAATTATATTTATAAGTGAAATATTATCTTCCCTTTCCAGCACATCCGAGTATTTTTCTCTGTAAAACTGGACATCGTCAAAAGTTTGTGGATCATCTCCATGTATTCCATTGAAATTAATAATAAGCTTATCTACACTGCCCCCATTGCCCTTGAGGTTCAGGACGGTAAAATCATCTACAGTAAAAAGCATATTTATGTCCTGATATTCCAGGTCTTCGTATTCCAGGTTGCCTTGCTCAAAATCATCCCTGCTGACATATGTACAATCTCGTATTATATCAACATTAAAGAGAAAATCAATAGCTCCATTCCTTAATTTATCCAGATCATCCATGAGATCACCATAAACATAAAATAAACTGATGTAAACGCCACGGGGGTGATTCGAACACCCGATCCACAAGGGAACCAGCTCTCAAGGCTGGCGCCGTACCACTGGGCCACCGTGGCATTAAAAATTACTTGCGGAGTCTCCCGTTGGATCTTATGGAAGGTCTGCTCTTATCGCTACCAAGTCTTCCATGGCCAAGACCCCTATTCCTATATCCCGCAGATGTCAAACCACGATATGCACGGCCCTTGTTCTGGGGCTCAACTATCCATGAAATTTTCCTGTCATTGTAGATTGCCGGAGTGGCCTTATCCACCAGTATTACCTCATAATATTTGTAAAGCCCATCTTCACCAACATAATAAGAATTAAGAACCTCTGTGTTGGGATATTTATCAGCAACACGCTCTTCAGCTATTACCTGAATATTCTTCTTTAACGTCATCTTTGTATATGCAAGCCTTCTTGGCCTTCTTCCTCCCATTATCTTGGGTTTATGCTGACCGCCTCTCCTGACTCTAGCCCTTACTACTATATATCCTTCCTTTGCCTTGTATCCAACGTTTCTGGCCTTGTCCAGTCTCGTGGGATATTCCACTCTCTCTATGGCATTTCCCCTTCTCCACGATATCATCCTTTCCTTTTGGAGCCCGTATATGCTTGATTTTTTTAGATGCTTCCATTCATTTCTGATTAAGCTGTATGAAGTTTCCATATTATTCACTTTTAGTTGCTACTTCATTTATAAATGATATTTATAGATTTTTATTTAATTATGGCAGGGAATAAATTCGTTATATGAATATAGCAAGATATGATAAACTCAAAATAGTAATGAGCTATTACGTATTTATTGAAAGGGTCTGTAATAAGGAAAAGATATATCCTTGTATTCTGGGAATCTGAATCGGAAAAAATGGATAAGTATTTATATAATTATTATGAGATAAAAAGAAAATACAAAAAGGGAAACTTTTCCATATACCTGTGCAACCAGTTAAACAAATCCACTATTTGTGGTTTAATCACTAAGAAGGGTGGAAATATAGTAACAGTGAGCGGAACAATAAAAAAATGCAAAAAGTCTTTGTCGTATACCATGGAAAACAATATTCATCTCACTCCCTCCAGGGACACCCCCTGAGAAAGCGTGGGAGGAATTGTGTAGTGAACCTCAATCCCCACTCTATGCTACCAGTTTAACTTTCGTAGTGCTTATGTCCATCTTTTTTTCTCCTCCTTTTATAATGATTGATTTTCCACGTTGTGCATGTTGATGTTAGAATTCCAAGATCCCACTCAATCATGCCTGACTGTAGGTTCACAGAGCTACGGACTTGTGTGTTGTTGCTTCTCTGATAACCCTAGAACCATGGATAAAAATGCATAGGATTTTTTATCCTTCTGCTTTAATATGTGATAAAACCACATATTTCTGGATATTGTCCCAGAGGAAGTATGGGAAATGGCACCCATTCTGCCTGCAAAGTTAATTTCATTATATGTTCCGAAGTTCTTCTTCCTCATGGACATTTTCTTGATGTATGACGGAAAATTGTATTTAACATAGTGGCTATTTCTGTTTTTGGTTATCAGTGAGATACCGCCGGTAATCTCCATTGCATATGCGGCAAGGGAAAAATCCTTGAATCTGTTTCCGTAGTAAACATCTGCAAGTGAAAGAATGTTGTATGTGTTGTTAATATCTTCAGGTTCTGTGTATTCATAGGGTATATTCTCATCTATCCATTTCATGTAAAAATCAGTATCCTCATCCATTCTGTACAGGGATGAAAGAACAGCATTGTAATCTGGTTTCCTGAATGTGTCAGATGTTAAATAGTATATGGATTCTCTTGTGTCCCTACTATTTCCTCCATAGTCATTTTCCGTGGATTTATACAGGTACAGATCGTTTATCATAGCCCTAATGTCTGGCTCATTTGATTTGATAATTCCATCTATCTGCAAATCGGTTATGTGTATATTTTCTTTATGGGCAATGTCTTTCAGTACCTTATGAACACCTGTAAAGAATGCTTTATAGTTAACCTCGTTTTTTCTTCTGTAGGGCGTCATTTCTATATCTACTGATCTGGAAATTATATCCCTTGCACTATTCTTTGATTTAAAGGAATAATAATCGTTCATGGTGATTACAACTGGATTCTTTGTATTTTTTATTATGTCCAGAAGTTCAGACATGCCACCTGTGTCTCCTCCAGTTGATTTGTTTCTGGATTCAAATATGTTATCGGCCTCGTCAATAAGTATAAGCCTGTCAGGCGTTTTGCTGGCATCCCCTAGAAGATCCCTGTACTCGGATGCCATGAGAGCTATTTTTTTCATACTTTCTCTGTTTCTCTGTTCCGATGCATTCATTTCTACAACCGGAAGGTGTGCATAATTAGCCAGTGCATAGGCAGCGCTTGTTTTTCCAATGCCCTGCTGCCCCCAAAGTATTAAGGCCTTTTTAACTTCTGAATGATTCAACCAGGAATCTATCCATGAGATCATGGCATGGCGTGCTTCACTGCTCAAAAGCAGGCTATTCATGTCTGATGGACGGTATTCATCAGCAAATGACATTAATGCACCCTCGTGCCTGGGGCAACATCCCTATCAGGCTTTAAAAGTGACACACCTTTTTCATCTTCAACGGCAAGAAGCATCCCCTGGCTTTCCAGGCCCATAAACTTTGCAGGAGCCAGGTTATTGATTACAACAAGCTGTTTCCCAAGCATGTCTTCCGGAGAATAACAGTTGGAGATACTGGAAATAATCTGTTTCTTCTGGTCTCCCAAATCAACAATAATCTTCAATAAATTTCTGGATTTTTCGACCTTTTCACATTCTACTACATTTCCTACCCTGATATCTATCCTATGGAATTCATCTACGCTTATCTCTTCCATATCCTGTATTTTAGCTATTCAATATAAACTTATTCATTATGAAATGTTTTCCCAAAGGAGAAGGGGTTCAAAGCACTTATAAATGTCATTATCTGCGCGAAGGTTATCTCTTTTATCAGAATGGCAAATGCCAGAAATATAATAACAGATGCTACGGCAACAGGAATAAACAATAAAATGTCGTATACCTTTATGAACATGGTTACACCAAACAGAAACAGGAATTGGGCAGATGATGGTATAAGCTGATAGAATATTCTTAAATCAGGCTTCATGCTTTCCGCCCTTACCACAGTGATTCTGTATGCTATTGCCTCGAAAGCCAGGGCAATAAAGGTACTGACGGCACCGCCTAAAACCCCCAGAGAGAAGAAGCGTATTTCGAATATATCTGGTGGTATCAGGAGCATATCCAGGGAAATATTCACTATAAGCGTGGCAACAGTAATCTTTCCTATCTTGGTTCGTGAGCCCACGTGCCACCAGGCTTGAAGAATATGCACTGTTTATTGCCACAAGGTAAGACGCTATGGACAGGAAAATCAGTATATTTGCATATGGAATCAGGGCAGCAGACCATAGATTAACAACATATACTCTTAAGGCTATGAAAATAATCACAAGTGGCAAGATAAAAATGGATATTATTCGTTCAAATGCTGAAATATCTCCCTTGAATTTTTTATCATTTGAACCTCTGCTCTTCATTAGCAGTGGAATGAAAAATATGCTTATTGTACCGGAAAATGTTGCAATAGGCCCGGATATGCGCTGCAGACTTGCAAAGGCTCCAGTTGCCACGGCATGCCAGTAAAATTCAATAAGAACCTTGTCTATGTTTCCGCTGACGGAACCTATAACAGCAGCAAGTGCAAGTGGATATGCAAGTTTTGTATATTTTTTGAATAGATCCATGGAAGGCCTGTTTACTTTCCATGGACGCCCAAAAAGTACAGATATCAAGAAGAACATGAAATAGGAAAAACTATAAATTATTGCCATTACAATTGCAGCACCTACTGTATTATATCCAGGAATTCTGAATAGATACACGATTCCAAGGAGAATGAACAGGGAATTTCTCACCAGTGCCTCTATTATCTGTGGAATAGACATTCTGGCAGATTTTAGCCTGGCGTTGTAATATATAACTGGCACATCCTTCAATCTTGCAAAGAAGAAATATGGGAGAAGCAGTATAATAGTATATATTTCCACATTGCTTTCAAAACCCCTATGCAATATATCTATCCAGACAAAGAGAGAACCCAGGACAATGCCTATTGTAACCATAGTCTGTACTGTTCTTATGGTAAGAAATGTGCCATTGCACACACCTTCATTGTATTCGCCCGATGAGAGGTATCTCAAATGGGCCGTCCCATAGCCCAGGTCTCCAACTATGCTCAGCACACCTATAAATGCCAGTGAAAAACTCAGATAACCCCATGCCTGCAGACCGACAAACCTTATAATGAAAAATAGACCAATATATCCGAATAGGGAATTTATAACCTGACCGAAAACCAGTAGTGGGGATTTCTTCGCAATCAATAGGAGTGCATATAAATCCCACCAATAAACTTTATGAATTTATCTTATCTATCATCTCAATCAACGCATTTTCGTATTTTTCTGCTATCTTGCCATCAGTATCAAGGTATTCCTTAGATAGAACAGATGGTTTTGGCATTAAGAGTTTTGTCTTTTCTCCATGCTGTATAATGACAACCTTGCATGGAATAAATGCTCCAATGTCAATATTGTCATGTAAAAGTTCCACTGCAGCAGGTGGATAACACACATCAAGAATGTAATAGGGTTCTATGGTTTTCTGCATCTTCGTAAATATTTCCTTTACATCAACATATGAAAGGATAATCCAGTTAGCCTCTTTCAGAAGTTTATGGAGTTGCCCAAATATGTCTTCAGCACTTTTGTTAAAAGTTTTTTCGTATGAATACATAATAATGTATTGCAAAAAAATATATAAACTTCAGTTAGTAGATTTATTTAATTCAGGTTCGTCTGTTACCATATATTGAAGTTTCTTGCCCTGTTTTATATATTTATATACAGTATTGCCAGTGTCGCTATTCATCCTGAGTTTGATCATTCCCTTTGAAGAACTCCGGGCAGACAGCATGGCAATGCCATCAACATATAATTTTACTGGCCTGTTTCTTGACCCCACATCAATGAATATGGTTTTGTTTTTGATTTCTATTATTGCATCCTGCATGACGTTTACATCATCAGAAAGTGTGTCAACGTCTATTTTAAGCCCGTATGATTTTTCGAGGCCTGTTACTGTTTCCCCCTTTCTCCCTATCAATCTGGGAATTTTTGCGTCAGGAACCTTAATTATAACCCTTCCCTCTGAAACAATTTGAACATCAACATGATCGGTGTCCAGAAGCCTCATCATATCATCCCTTATCTTTGATGCTGCAAGTGCAAAGAGTGGATTTGCGCCGTTTTTCTCATTTCCAACAGGTATTACGACCACCTGGTCTCCGAATGTGTATATTTCACTTACCGGCTTGTTTTTGAGAAAATCTCTTATAACTATTACAGGCCTTGCCAAATCTTCCTGATTGAGGCCATATGGTATCTTTATTTGATATTCTGTTGTCAGTACCTGTGATACTTTCCCTCCATCTATGAAAAGAACAGTATCCACAACCTGAGGTATCAATCCCAGTTCTATTCTTCCTACGAATCTCTGTATGGCATCTACGGCCCTTGTGGAATGTACAACGCCTATCATGCCTACTCCTGCAAGTCTCAAATCTGAATAAACCTTGAAATCAGATGTCACCCTCATTTCATCAAAAACTGTATAGTCTTCCCTGACAAGAAGGAGTATATCCCCGGTTTTTTCCATGTCGCCCTCCAGCGATGTGTACTGTGTTATACTGTCATTTACCTGTAAATCCCTTGGTTTTTCCATGGTTTTTACAATCTTACTCATGGATGCATAATATTCAGCCAGGGCTGTAACAAATGTACTTTTACCGGCTCCAGGAGACCCAGAGACAAGTATTCCATAAGCCTTGTTTTGAAGCCTGTCCATTACCCTTTTGTCAAGCTGGTAATCCTCTATTGATGTTTTGACCACAGGCCTTACTGCAGTTATTTCCATTATATCTGAGAATGGAGGCCGTGTTATGACTATACGCAGATTTTTAAGCTGTATCACAGTTGCCCCAAACATATCCATTTCAATAAATGATTGATCCTCAAATTTGCCCCTTTGAACAATATTGTAGGCTATTTTCTCCAGTTCGCCATATGGTACTATATAATCAAGTTCTTTCAGGACAACTTCCCCCGGTTTACCCGTCTTTATAAGAGGTTTCATTCCAGCCTTTAGGTGTACGGATGAGGTGTTTTCATCAAAAAATTCCTGAATATCCTTTACATCCTTTTCCTCGTCCTTAATGTAAATGACGTTAATCCCTTTTATTGAGGCTATAATGCTCTGGATGTGATCGCCTGTAACCAGTGTAGCTCCATTGTCCAGAGCCAGATTCCTAATTATATTGTCTATTTCACCGCTATGGGCATTTTTTATCTGCCATTCCATGGGGCGGTTTCCCATTATATCAATGTAAATTTTACCCGAATTGGATAACTCCCTTAATTTCTTCAGCTCCTCAAGGGCCGTAAAACCAATTGATCTCCCCTCATTTGCCTGATGCTCAATCTCTGCTATCATTGCTTCTGGAAGTATAACCCTAGCATCTTTCTTTTTGACTATGTATTCCCTAAATTTCCCGCTTACTATGACTGATGTATCTGGTACGTAATCCACAATAGATAATGGTGTATTATTATTTAAATAATTTCAAATAAGTTGGAACATTGAAATATACGATGTTTTCAATATATTAATAATTTATAAGGCAAACATTGGCATGTTCAAAAATTATTTAATAGAGCTAACTATTTAAGGTGTAATGGAAAAAACTGAAATAAGCCTGAATGAGTACAGGGTTTTAGAGTTTATAAAAGACCGTAAAGATGTTCCAGAGGATTCAATAAATATAGACAGCGACAGGCGTATTGTATCCAGCGCTGTATCATATCTGGAGTTTAAAAATTTGATTGATGCAAAAAAAGTTTATTATGATTATTTCACTGTAACAGAAGAGGGGGAAAAATATATAGAAAACGGATTCCCAGAGGAGAAACTGTATAAATTACTGGAGGAACGGAAAAAATGCTCCATGGATGAAATAAAAAATTATCTTAAGGAAGATTACAGGATAGCCATAGCAAATATGGCCAAATTGGGAATTAAACCCTCCAGTGGGGAAATGTCATATTCGGGAGAAAATCTTATTACCATTTTCAATAAAAAAAAGAATGAACTATCGGAAATTATGGAAGGAAAAACTCCAGACGGAGAAGCACTCGATGAATTTATTCACAGGGGGCTTGTATCAAAACGAAAATATGCGAAAAGAATAATAAATATAAAGAAAGAGGGAATAATAGCAGTGGAAAACTATGGAAGCGGCAATTATATAGAACTACTTACACCCGCACTCATTGCATCCGGAAAGTGGAAGGAAATGAAATTTCGACCCTACGACCTGAATTCAAGAGTTGAGCCGCTTAATGGCGCCGGGCTGCATCCCCTAACTTATTTAATTGAAAAGGTCAGGAAAATATTCCTGGAGATGGGATTTACTGAGATGCATGGACATTTCATTGAATATACAGGATGGAATATGGACATGCTTTTTATACCGCAGGACCACCCGGCAAGGGATTTGCAGGACACCTATTATGTTGAATCTAAAAACTCTATAGAATTTGAGAATCCTGAGATACTTGAAATCGTTAAAAAAGTTCATGAACACGGATATGGAAAATATAAAGGATGGAATTACAAATGGTCAGAAGATGAGGCAAAAAAGCTGATTCTCAGGACACATACCACAGTAAATACCATAAGATATCTCTACAACCACAAAGAAAAGCCGCAGTTCATATTCTCCATAGAAAAGGTATTCAGGCACGAGAGTGTAGACTGGAAGCATCTATCTGAATTATACCAGATAGAGGGAGCTGTATACGGAAGCGATGTAAATCTATCAACGCTAAAATGGCTTCTTTCTGAGTTCTATGGAAGGCTTGGATTTAAGAATATAAGGCTCATACCTTCATATTACCCATACACCGAGCCAAGCATGGATGTGGCGGTTGATATTAATGGTAAGGAAGTTGAACTTGGTGGCTCAGGGATATTTAGGCCAGAAGTCACAAAACCTATAGGGCTCAGGGACCCTGTCCTTGCCTTCGGCCTGGGGCTTGAAAGGCTGGCTATGCTTTATTACGGACTAAATGACATAAGGGAGATTTACAACAGCGATCTGGACTGGCTAAAAAATTATAAAATCAGGTTTTAAAAAATTCAATAAAAACTAATAAATGGAATTTTCACCATAAAACTCAAGCTGCCGTTCCCTTCTGATTCCCTTTAGATGGAAGGAGCGGAAGCATGATTATTGAAACCACTGAGAACACAAGCATTATAACAAATGATGTGTAGAGTGCCACATGGACATAAAGCAATAGTGTTACTATAGCTATACCTATGGCTCCTCCCACTATATTCCCAAAACTCCAGACCAGGGCATTGGAACGGGATGAGAATTTCTGTGGAATTGTCTGGGCAACATAACCGAGAAGAACGGGGAAACTTGTAAAGGCAAAGGTTGCATAAAGCAGGTAAATAACTGTAACCAGATATACATTATCTGTCAACAGCATCAGGGCAAAGAACACTGTGGATGCAACTGTTGTGACCGCGATGGTAAATTTTCCCCCATAATCCTTTACGATCTTCCCGAAATATGGCTGGCCAAATACCGCACCAAGAAAACTTATTGTAACTATGTCTCCCATTATCACCTTTGAATGGAATATATTGTCAAAATAATCCGGAGTGAATGTAACTGTGCCCATAAGGAAAAACGACCTTATAAAAACAATTGCCGTAAGTATATAGAGAAATTTGCCGTATTTATTGTATTCAGCATCAGAGGCTTTTCCCTCTTCTGTTTTCTTTCCATGTTTTTTGGCATCTATTGTGATGTATTTGCTTCTCCTGAAAAATGATAGCCCCCAAAAAATTATCAACGCTGCTATGAATGTATATACGGCAATGGCAACAAGTCCATAAAATTTACCCAGAAACAGGATTGAATATACAAGCAAGGAGGGTATGAGAGCCCTGCCCAGGCTGCCGAATGACCCGTTGATGCCCATGGCTGATGATGAATCAATCTTGCCATATGTAAAAGCCAGTATGGATGCACCTATTGGGTGATAGAATGCCTGCCCGACACCTAGAAGAACCGATGCCACGAGTATTATATAATTGGCATATGCATGAAAAACAAATGCCACACCAAAGATGATGGCAGATACCCCTTCAATGAATATCCCAATGAATATGAGTGCCCCATCCCTGTCAATTCTGTCGGCAAGTTTTCCAATTGAGGGGCCCAGGAGCCCGGACAGGAGATTATATATTATTGCCATTACCCCCAGGAAGGCAATGTTTACATGTGGTATTACCTTATAATACGCTATAAGTGTAGGAAAGAGAAGGAAATTTCCATCATTGGCAAAATGGCCTAAGGATGTGAAAACTAGTGATTGCTTTGTATTTTTCATTCTCCAATAAGTGAAAAAACATATTTATATTTTTACTAAATTGTTTATTAATAAATTATTTGAAGAAATCTTCTATGTTTCTTTTTTTTGGGTTCTCGTTAAATGCATCCGTAATCTTACTTTGAGGATTCTTGAAAACAGCAACTTCCTTGTCAAGGCTTTCCAGAACCCTGTTTAATGTTTCCTGAAGCCTTTTTGAATAGTAGACATAGTCAGGCGTATAGGTAAATTCCCGGCCATCAATAAAGGGCTCAACTCCCTGCGGTGTTTTTCCTGCGTCTGTGACAATCCATGAAACTTTCATACCAGGAATAAAGATTTCCCCTCTGTCAATAAGCTTTTTCGCTGCATTCACGTTTGCCATGGATGATGCATTCTTATACTCTGAAAAATTCTTTACACTTCTTGATATGACAAGTTTGCTGGTATCTATTTTTCCTGTTGCAACTTCCTTTATAAGGCTCTCTGCATATCCTTTCGCGCCATCCACATCCCTTGAGAGGATAAGGTCAAATACTCTGGAGAGAGCTTCGCTCTGGAGATCAAAGGAATCGGTTCTTCTGGTTTCGTAACCCCTGACAAGAATTTCACCTGCCGAAGATGGGGGATAAACTATTTTCCCGGCATACCTTTTTTTTGCACCATGTGAGAATAATGGGTCCATTATCTTTTCAAATTCCAGTATAAGCTTCTCTCTATCGGAGATTTCAGAGCTGAGTTTGTTGCCGAACTCTATGGCTTCGTCCAGAGTGTCCTTTCCTGATTCTATGAATATTGAATCTGTATCACCGTATATTACTTTGTTGCCGGATTTTTCAAGGTCTTCTATTATAGATTTTATTGTATGTCTTGCAAAGGCTGTAATCGCACTGCTTATATCCCTGTTAGTGAATCTGTAAAATGACGTGCCTAAGACACCATAAAAAGTATTCATCAAGACCTTGATTGCAGCCTGTAGCCCGTCAAAGTATTCATAATTTGCTTTGTCTTCCCTCATCTGTTTTTTAACTTCATCACGTTTTTTCATTAACTGTTCCAGCAGATCGGGTATGAGTCCTTTCTTAACATCAGGAGAGAGAAATCTGGCACCGTTTGGAGCCATTATTGTGCCTTCAGGGCTCAGTGTTGTAAAGCATATATTGTATTTTATGATCATGGAAGGATACATGCTCTTGAAATCAAGAACCACGATCATGTCATAAAGTCCGGGATCCATGGTATGCACATACCCCCCTGCATAGGTATCGTTGGAAAATTTGCTTGAGCTCATTGGTACGCCTATGTTTTCCCTGTCGGCCCTGCGTATCAGCAACGAATCAACATATGTGCTTGTTCCACCATTTGTGACATCATCAAGTGGAAGCATTGATACTGTGGAAAGATATAGATTCCTGTCCAGTATTCTTATTTTCCTGTAGATTAAAAGTGCCAGTTTTGCATCCTTAATGCAGTATTTGATAACATCGTCCCTCCTGTTATTCCATTCATTTTCGATGTCCAGCCGGTTAACATTTTCCTTGCCCTCATTTAGAAGCATATTTGATACATAATTAAGTGTTTCATGCTTTGGATGCAAAACCTTCCTCACTTCCCACCATGTATCATCTATGACTCTGCCATGAAGCCTCCAGTATTGGTCCATTATTCTCCTTGGAGAAATAAAATCACGGCCTATGCTGAACTGTACTCTATTGAACTTCATACGTTCCTCCAGCAGGGGCATATCATAACCATCTATGTTGTATCCTGTAATTATATCCGGGTCCTCTTTCTGGACTAGTTCATTAAAACCTTTCAGTATTTCGGGTTCACTTCCTGTAAGTGAACCCTCTCTAATTTTGCCATCAAAGTATATGGAATAGCCTATAACGAATATCTCTCTTGTGGAAATGGAATTTTCAATATCAAATGAAAATATTTTTAGCTCCGGATTAAAGTCCTCTGTTTTTTTCACTGTTTTTATTTTAATAACCAGATCGGTTGTGTAATTCTTTTTTTCTTCTTCTGCATTTTCACCTTCTATTTCTACAGTAGACCCAAGGTCAAAATCATAGATAAATCTGTGATGGAATGGTATATCAGCTGCAAGTGCCTGGCACTGGCATATTTTCCTTAATTCCGGGACTTTCCAGGGAGATTTTAGATATATTCGTTTGACGTTTACTTCTCCGCCATCAAGAAATAATTTTTTATTTTCCATTTGTAAATATTCAGGATTTTTTTCTATTTCCCTTATGCATTCCTCATCAGGTTCAACATATTCGAAATATGGTTTAAACCCATAATATAGTGCAGTGATAGACTTATTATCATCCGTGCGCCCATATAATTCTACAGTTACATCGCTCTGCCTGTATGAGGCGGCAACGATTCTCATTTTAATATTCATCTTACATCCTCCAGGAAAACCCTCTGCATAAGTGTGGAAAAGAATTGTGTGGTAAACCTCAATCCCTTACCAAATTTTACCAGTTTAACCTTTTTTATGCTTATAATCATTTTCTTTTCTTCTCCTTTTATAACGATTGATTTTCTATGTAGAGCATCCGCAGACGTGTATGTATCTCTCTGGTTTAACTTCTGCCTTTCTTTCATATTTTTCACTATATTTTTTAAAGCTCTCTAATCAATTCCTGCGCTATTACTCACGGAATGAATCCCTTCCCTCAGAGATGGGTAGTTGATCTACATATAGTATTTTAAATCAATATATATTTTTGTCCTATTATTCTTATACCACAATGCAAAAATTGAATATTTAGTATACCCATTATAATGGGTCTTCGTCTGTTTTTGACAGATCGATTATACGGTTAATGCCGTCAAGGTCATTCATAATATTGTAAACAGTTTTTGGAACATCAATTTTCCAGTTTTCGCCCTTGAGCATTTTCTGCCTTATCCTTGTTCCTGACCATGAATCACGATTTATCATGGGAAGTGAAAGCACTTCATATTGTTTTTCATAAAAAAGCCTTTTGACAAGGGGATTATTCGTATACACCCGGTGGAAGGGAGGAGTCAATGATTCGACGTGTGCAACCCACATTGGATTTGAGTTGACGTCCTCTATTGGAACTATATAATAATTGGAAATTCCATTATTTTCCAGAGTATTCAGTATCATGAGATAACGTTCTCCGGCCGTGAAAGGATTCATGAGTGTATGTGAAAGCTGGGCACTTCCAATTCCGATGACCACATACTCGTTATGCTCCAGTATATGCTTTATTATGGCCAGATGGCCGTTATGGAAAGGTTGAAACCTTCCTATTATAAAGGCTTTCATTTAACCCTAATAGGCATATCGTAAATAAATTTTTATGATAAGTATATTTTTATTGCCCTGAAAAAATATTTACGTTATTTCCTGTTGATTCCATGACTGTTTTGATAATTTCCCGATCTTATGGAATAATTTTTTTCAGGCTTTTTTATCTCGTAAAATACTATCTGGACAAATTTCATGCCTGTCATAATTTCGATATCATCCCCGAAATTATAAAATGACATTGTAAGATTCCCACTGAACCCAGCGTCAACAAAGCCAAAAGAGCCAAATATTCCCCTTCTGGCGTATCTTGATTTTATATGCAGGGAACCTACTATGTTATCTGGAAGAGCAAGTTTTTCCAGGCTTGATATGAAAAATAATGAATTTTTTACTGCAGTATCTCTGTCATGTTCCCCAATTCGTAGATCATAGCCATTTGGAGTCAGGCATTCCTCCATATAATTTTCTGTAATTATTTTCCCCAATGTTATATAATTTGCTATATCTGAATCATTTAACATGCCGTTGTATGGTACCTCTATTAATTACTTTTGTGATTACCGGATAAAGTATAAGTGCCAGCAAAAAGGAAATATAATAACTTATATCCACTCCGCCTAGATACAGCTTTGATATTATCCCCTCGTAGATAATTCCTGGATCCATAAATGGAATAGAGGCCAGCAGTGCTATAAAGTATGCCATAATGCCAGGGATATTAAATCCCGCTACCGACCTGATATTAAAATCACGGAACCTGTTCACAATAAAAAAATCAGCCAACATTATACCAAGCCACGGGGTTATCCAGTAGTCCAGGAGGTATAGAAAATCTTCATAGAATGAATAAAACCTTGTGTACAGTACTATAGAAAGCACTACTGCTATTGCAATGCCAAAAACTACCGAGTATATGCGCTGTATTTTAAGGCCAGTACTTTTTAGTGAAATTGAATTTGAATAGAGATTTAATGCGTCCGCTGCGATACCACCCAGAAATATGGTAATCAACCCCAAAATCCCATAGGAGCCAAACACATGGCTGAGGTCACTGGCAGGGTTTCCAGAAGGGTTTAAGGACATTATTGCTATAAATACGCCCGCTATCTCTGCCCAGACTGTTGCAATAAGTCCTCCTGAAAAGGTATAAATAAACGCATTTTTTGTTTTATTGTATCTGGAATAATCTGCAGCGTATGGTCCCCATGACATGAGATATGAAAATGACGTTGCCAGTGTAATGCCAAATGCCACACCGAATCCGAAATATATGGGTTTATAGGAATATATCTGGCCTATGTGAAATCCTGCATCAAGTATTATAATGGCAAATAAAATCCCGAGAACGACTGACATGGATTTTTCAAAAATTGAGATTGCTTTTCTTCCAGAATTTGATATGAAGAATATTACTATTCCAATTACCAATATGGAAATTTCATAATATGGTATGTGAAAAGCAAGAGAGAATGCAAATGACGCCAGTATAAGATTTACCGTGAGCCATCCAAGAGTATTCATCCACTGTAGGCCTGTCATGAATATACCAAAATTTTTACCAAATGCCCTTCTGCCAAGAATCATTTGTGGGAGTCCGGTTAACGTTCCTGTTTTAGACATGAATGCCACAAGCAATGACCCCATAACACTTCCAAGAACCATGGAAAACAAAGCCATTTTGAGGCTAAGACCCAGAAGCACAGGAATAAATCCTATGGCAAAATCTCCTATTGTGAGATTCGAGGCAAACCATAGTGTAAAAAGCTCTGATGACTTGTTTTTCCTCATTTCTTTGGGAACAGCCTCAAATTCATTGAATAGAAATTTAGAATTTTTGCCATCAGAATGTTCTATCTGCATATCCTTTAATTAAAGCATAATATATCTACTTTTTTTATCGAATTCAGTAATTTAACATCGTGAACTGGAAACCCCTGCCATATTCAGGGGAAATGAGTGAGAGTTGATTAGAATATAGTGATAATGCATCTACTAATATGCCAGATGGATACTCCGGTTCCATCACATCCGTTTATTTCATGAACTATCATTTGCCCTGCACCGTTCTCAAGTTATAAATAATGAGTTTATTACATCGATTTTATAAAATAAATTATTTTTTTTCAAGAGTTTTAATAATGGATGCCGTATCCATTACAGTTGAAACAGCTGACATAGACTTAAGAGACACTTCATGCATCTCCTTGCTGTGCGATGAGCATGAGTCAGAGGCAACTACTGTATAATAACCCAGGGTGCCGGCATCTCTGACACTGGTTTCAACTCCTATTTCTGTCGCAATTCCGGTAAAAATAAGTGTTTTTATTCCAGCATTCTTTAGCATATTGTCAACATTTGTTCCAATAAACAGGCTGGCTGTGTGTTTATTAAGCACATAATCATCCTTTTCAGGAGCCACTTCGTGGTAAATCTCAGCATCATTTGAACCCGGGGCCATGAATACAGGGAGCTTAGTTGGGTCATCAACGCCAAACCTCTTCATGAAACTGTATATACTGGACGAAGCCATATATCTGAATGGAAGCGGCGTGATCTTTGTATAAAGAACTGGTATCCCCTTATCCCTGGATTTACCTGTCAATTTTTTAACGTTGGAAACAAACTCTTCCCTGTTAAAAATATTCTTTACTAATCCGTTCTGGATGTCCCAGTT
The DNA here is from genome assembly GCF_000496155.1 of Ferroplasma sp. Type II. Classification (NCBI taxonomy): domain Archaea; kingdom Methanobacteriati; phylum Thermoplasmatota; class Thermoplasmata; order Thermoplasmatales; family Ferroplasmaceae; genus Ferroplasma; species Ferroplasma sp. Type II. Next base: position 8,601 of record NZ_KI542699.1, on the reverse strand, counting down.
GACAAGCAATGTGTGTTCAGGTGCCAATATTTCTTCTATATTTTCGAAAATTGTCTTACTTCCCACTGTTTTCATCCTATTACATTTTTTTATTGTATATCATTTTTATGTATTTTTCGAAATTATGATTATCCGAAATTAAATCATTTTCAAGTTCATTTTTTAGCTGTTTGGCTGTTGAGGGGTCATTGCCATTGGTGCTTATGGAAATTGCCAGATCGCCAACCACTGTAGTGGCAGCCATCATAATGTCTGAATTTTCATGGTTGCTAATATCATCATGCAGAATTCCCAGGTTCCCGCATACATTGGATATTTTTTCATTTACCTCTGGCCGATCTGTTGCACATATAACCATGAAAAAGTTCTCTGTTAAATCATCACTTCTTATTTCACGTTCAATAATCTCTAACTGCCTTCTTTTCCCATAATTTTTATGAAATCAGTAACTTCAGGTGAAATAACCGAAATTTTCGGGGATTCTTCAATAAGTTTTTTGATTTTTCTTTCCGCAATATTCCCACCTCCCACGAATAGTATTCTTTTTCCGGATATTTTTATATTGAATATCATACATACAGCATAAACACAAGGGTATATATTATAATCGAAGTCAATTTCCAGCCTATCTGATTGAAATCTGTAGTAGGTGTTCCTTATTCCATTCTAAAGGTTCTGATAAGAAAACTATTATTATAAAACATTATTTACTTATATGCTTAATGAAAATGAAAAGGATGTTTTAAAATACGTCAGGGAACTTGCAGAGAACAAAATAAAACCAAGAGCCAGGGAAATAGATGAAAAAATGGAGGTTCCTGAAGATATTATTCAGGCAATGAGGGATATGGGTCTGTTTGCCTCTTACATACCAGAAAAGTATGGCGGTTATGGGTTGAGTTTTCCATTCCTAGTGGAAGCAATTGAGACTATATCTGAGGCATGTCCAAGCACAGCACTTGTTCTTGATGGGGCATTGACGTTGTTTGCCGAGCCATTAATAATGTTTGGAAGTGATGAATTAAATAAAAAATATTTGACGGAAATAGCCAAAAACGGGGCTGTGGGCGGACTTGCTATTACAGAGCCAGGATCAGGGAGCGATGCTGCCTCGATCTCCACAAAGGCCGAAAAATGCAGCGGCGGATATAAAATCACAGGTACAAAGACATTTATTTCAAATGGCAGGATAGCAAAATTCTTTGTAATGGATGCATCAACAGACATATCAAAAGGGTATAAAGGAATTACAACCTTTGTGGTTGACGGAAATGCTACCGGGTTGGAGATAAGCCGGGATATACATAAGATGGGAATAAGGGGTTCAAGTACGGTTGAACTGAATTTCCATGAAGTTTTCGTTCCAGATTCAAACATAGTTGGAGAATACAATAAGGGTTTTTCAGTAATAATGGACACGCTTGATGCTGGAAGGATAGGCATAGCAGCACAGGCACTGGGAATAGCTAAATCTGCATTCCATGAAGCTCTTGAATATATAAATACCAGAAAACAGTTCAATAAAAAAATTATAGATTTTCAGGGAATACAGTTCATGATTGCTGAAATGGAAAGCCGGATAAAAGCATCAGAACTCCTTATCAGGGAAGCAGCAGAAAAATGGCAGAACCATGAGAATACGGTAGAACTTTCCTCAATTGCCAAGATGTATGCATCCGACACTGCAGTATATGTTGCAGAAAGGGCACTTCAATTATTCGGGGGCTATGGTTACACAACCGATTTCAATGCGGAAAGGCATATGCGTGATGCAAAAATAACACAGATATACGAGGGAACCAACGAAATTCAGAAAATTATAATATCCAGGGAAATTATGAAAAACTTATAAAGTTTTTATATGGCAGAAACATTGAAGTATAATGTTAATAGGGCAAAAAATTGATTTTTCCTATAAGGGACTGGAATATACAGGAACCTATATCAGTTCCAATGAAAATACAATAACAGTTAAACTTGAAAGCGGTTACAATATAACGATGAACCGCAAAGCAATCACAATCAGGAGAGAGTACAAAATAGAAGAGAACACAATACAAAAATCAGTTTCTGAAAATGGTGGTTGTGGAGATAGGGGAATATGCATACTTACAACTGGGGGAACCATAGGTAGTTCAGTTGATTACAAGACTGGAGCAGTAAAACCGGTCAAGGATATATCATACCTGTACAACTATGTCCCAAATATCAGTCAATTTAAACTGTATCATGAGAATATAGACAATATCCTCAGCGAAAATGTGAATGCCGAAAAATGGATAAAATTCGCAAGAAAGGCCAGGGACGCAATGAAAAATGAAAATTCAGTAATTATATTCCATGGCACTGATACCATGCAGTACTCTGCATCTGCTCTGTCATTTATGTTCGAAGAACAGACCAGGCCTATTATATTCACAGGCAGCCAGAGAAGCTCAGACCGCCCAAGCAGCGATGCATTCCTTAACATAGAAGGGTCAATACATTTCGCTTCAATGGATTTCGGAGAAGTTGGCATAGCAATGCATTCTGGCACATCTGATGATTCTGTTTCACTCCACCGTGCAACGAGAACGAGGAAAATGCATACAAGCCGCCGCGATGCTTTTCTGTCCATAGATGAGTCAATTATGGCATTATACACACATGGTTCGGTAAATAAAAAGGCAAAAATGGAAAAAGAGTCGGATAATATTGTTCTTAAGGATCGTCTTGACACGAATATTGGCTTAATATACTTTTATCCCGGAATGAGGGAAGAAGATTTCTATAATTTATCTTATAACAAAAAAGGAGTAATCATTCTTGGTACCGGACTCGGGCATACATCCGCAGAAATCATAGATGTGATAAGGAAGTTATCAAAGGAAACAGCCTTTTTTATGACTTCCCAGTGCATATTTGGCAATGTAAATATGAATGTTTACTCCACTGGCCGGGAACTGATGAAAGCTGGTGCTATCCCCCTGGGAAATATGCTTGCAGAAACTGCAATGGTCAAAGCCATGTATCTTTCTGCAAACTATCCAGATAATTTTGTTGAGTTGATGCAAAAAAATCTGAGGGGAGAGTTAGAGGACGTATTAAAGTCAACTACCCCCGGCTCACACAGGGAGCCTGTTCCGTGAGGAACAACGTAGGAGTTAATTAGTGGACTTTAAAGACACGGTGAAAAACATGAAAGAAAGGCAGAAGTTAGATTGGAGAGATACATATACATCAGGGAATGCTTCACATGGAAAATCAATCATTATAAAAGGAGGGGAAAAGAAGATGGATATAAGCATAAAAAAGGTTAAACTGGTAAAATACGGTGAGGGATTGAGATACATTATACAATTCCTGCCCACGCTTACGCATGGGATCTCATTGGGGGGTGTAAGATGAAAATAGGTCTTGAAATACATTTTCAATTAAACGGAAATAAACTGTTCTGTTCATGCAGCACCGAAGGAAAAGACACAAAGGATTATTTCAGGAGGAAATTGACTCCGGTTATGGGAGAAATGGGCAGGGTTGATACTGCAGTTGAGTATGAAACCATCAGAAACAGGGATTTTTTATACCGGATAAGTACAAACTCATGCCTGGTAGAAACCGATGAAGACCCACCCCATTTCTCTGATCTCAACGCATTAAAAACCGCTCTAGCAATTTCCGGTGCCCTGAATTGTAACATCCTTGATTATGTATCATTTATGAGGAAAATAGTTGTTGACGGATCCAATACTTCCGGGTTCCAGAGAACTGGAGTCATAAGCATGGACGGTAGGGTTAAAACTTCCAGGGGTGATGTAAGAATTTCAGCAATCACGCTGGAGGAAGACGCGTGCAGAAAAATATCTGAAAAAAATGATGTAGTAGAATATTCACTGGACAGGCTTGGAGTGCCACTTATTGAAATTTCCACAGAGCCTGATATAGTAGATCCTGATCATGCAATGGAAACAGCAAAGGCCATTGGGCATTATGTCATGTCAATGCCAAATTTTAGGGGAGAGGTAGATTCCATAAGGCAGGATGTTAACTTTTCCATGGGTTTCGGCAGAGTTGAAATAAAAGGTGTTTCAAAACTTTCCTTCATAAAGGATACCATAGAATATGAAATAAAGAGGCAAAGCTCTCTAAAGGAAATCTCTGACCTGCTTTCAGAAAAATCCCCAGAGATAGGTGATTTCATAGATATTACGGACATTTTCGGAAATACAGCTTCATCAATGATAAAAAAATCAATCGCTTCAGGTAAATCTGTTTTGTGTGCAAAGGTTTCTAAATGCCATAGATTTATGAAGCACGGAAACTATAAGCTTGGGCGGGAATTTGCAGACGTTGCCAGGAATATTGGTTTAGGCGGTTTGATGCATTCCGACGAATTCCCTGCATATGGGATTACAGACGAAGAACTCAAAGCAATGTATTCCACTGTAGGAAAGAAGGATGATGATGCAGTGATAGTTGTACTTGGCAGCAAATCAGATATTGCAAAACTCAAACCCCTTCTGGATGAAAGGCTCTTTAAGATAATGAAAATGAAACTGGAAGAAACAAGGTCGGCAACACCTTCCGGCGAAACCAGGTATTTAAGGCCACTGGCAGGTAAGGAGAGAATGTACCCTGAAACAGATGTTCCACTTGTGGAAATAACAGAAAGTCTCCTGGCAGATGTCGAGGAAATGATTCCAAAACCCGTGGAGGAAAAAATTGTTGAACTAACTGAAAAATTTAACCTTTCCAGTGTAGAGGCAGAATCAATAATAAATAATAACCTGCTATCTCTGTATGAAGCTCTGGTAGAAGATTACAATGACCCACATCTTCTGGCCAGGGTTCTTCTGCAGACTATTCCTGAAATGGAAAAAAAGATCGGCAGAAAACTCAATGAGAATGAAATGGCCCATATACTGGGGAAACCCTATACAGAGGTAAATAGAATTCCATTATCGGCAAATGATAAGATTATCAGTATTATGGGTATTGCTAAGAAAAATCACTGGGATCGCAATACTATGGAAAAGGCTCTGTCCATTTATCTTCTGGATCATGTTCCTGTAGATAAGCTTGAAAACAGAGAAGAATTAAATATACTGAACCAGATAGAAATCATAAACATTCTAAAAGAAATGATTTCGGAGCAAGATGTTACAGAAAGAAATCTAATATATCTTTTCAAGAAAAAAACAAAGCGTTCATTCAACCCGCCTGATGTTATGAAAATATTCCGGGAACTTAAATTTAAAAAATGAAAACTTGAAATTTTGTAGCTCTTTATATTAAAAATTTTAATGTTATAAATGAATTAAACTTCATTTAGAAATGCCGGAAATTTCATATTTTCTTACTGTTCGATATAATTAAATAGGCTGGAAAAATATACTGATAATGATGTTAGGATATGCTTCTATTGTAATAACAATAATTATCATGGTATTAGCGTTATACCTGCTGTTTAAAATCCTCCCGACCGTTGGTGCTAACAGATATAAACAGGGCGGAATAAAATTCAGCAGGAAAGAAATATCAAAAAATATTTCTCTGCAGGATCATCCTCCAGCAAGTGACGATTCATACCTTCAGCCATATGAAAGTGGTGAAGTGGCGGTTGAATACGAAGAAGGCCATATTACAGTGCAATACTATGTCATAATATTTCTCTTCATTTTATTTGATATTGATATGCTTTTATTATTTCCCTGGGCATTTGATTTCTATGCACTGGGTGCTGTGCCTTTCTTTGAAACAATAGTGTTTTTGGCTATGCCCCTGTTCGCAGTATTCTATGCCTATAAAAAAGGTTACATGAGGTGGATGAAATGAAAACCGGTGATCTCGGGATAAAAACAACAACACTGGAAAAAGCACTTCAGTGGGGAAGGTCCAATTCTCTATGGCCAGTGACTATGGGTCTTGCATGTTGCGCTATAGAAATGATGGCCACACAGGCAGCCGATACTGATGTTGCCAGATTTGGAAGTGAGATATTCAGAAATTCTCCAAGGCAATCTGACCTAATGATTGTAGCTGGTACAACTACAAAAAGAATGGCTCCCAGGGTAAAGAGGATATATGAAGAAATGCCTTATCCCAAATATGTTATTGCCATGGGAGTCTGTGTTATACAGGGTGGCCCCTATGTTGACGGTTATTCGGTGGTACTGGGTGTTGATAAGGTAATACCTGTTGATGTGTACGTTCCAGGGTGCCCTCCCACCCCACAGGCTCTAACCTATGGCCTGATTACACTGCAGAAGAAAATCAGAAACGAGACTGACAGGTGAAAGAAATGTACAAAATTTTATCAGAGGAAACTGACAAATCCGGAATGAAGGTACTGAATATTGACAAATCGGATCTTGTAGAACTAATGGAGGAGTACAAGGGTAAGGGGTACTATCTATCATCTATAACCGGTGTGGATATGAAAGACCATTTGGACGTTATATATCATATCCATAATTTCGATAAAAATGATTATATCTGCGTGAAAATTTCAACCAGCGACGAAAAAGTTCCATCATTGACTAAACTATGGAAGGCTGCTGACTGGGATGAAAGGGAACAGTATGACCTTATGGGAATAATTTTTGAAGGCCATGAAAATTTAAAGCGTATACTGTTACCAGAGGAATGGGCCGGCCATCCACTGAGAAAGGATTACGACCTGAAGAAAGTCCAGTATGTAAGCATGGATAGAAGTGGAAATGAGCATGTGAGCTTCGATGAGACGGAGGGTTGGTAATGTCCCACTGGATAGAACTGAATGTAGGGCCAGTGCATCCATCCACACATGGTATTTACCGTTTCAGAGTCAAGCTTAATGAGGAAACAGTGGAAGATGTGGACATAACTATTGGCTATCTCCATAGAAATGCAGAAAAAATATGCGAATTAAGCTATTTTGTTAACAACATTATATACTTTGACCGTATGGATTACATTGACGCCATGAACATGGAACTTGCCTATCTAAGGGCTGTCGAAACTCTTATGGATATGGAGGTCCCTGAACGGGCACAGTGGATCAGGATGATTATGGCAGAACTTAGCAGAATTGCGGCAAGAATGGTGGGCATAGGGGCAGTTGGACTGGATCTAGGGATGCTTACCCCGTTCTTCCATACATTCCACGAAAGAGAAAAAATTCAAAAGATATTTACAGAAGCCTCAGGTGGCAGGCAGGAAGTAAATTATATGAGCATCGGTGGAGTTTATCAGGATTTCAATGAGAAGATCATTAATGAAATCAGGGAGTTTATATCTCAATTCAAGGGAAAGCTTGAGGAAATGGTAAAAATGCTTCTTGATAGTGAGATATTCTGGCAGAGAAACGAGGGAATCGGTATACTGGAACCGGAAGTTGCGCTGGATTACGGGGTTACAGGGCCCATGCTAAGGGCTTCCGGAATAGGATATGATATTAGAAAAGATTCTCCATATTTATTCTATGACAAGGTTGATTTCGAAGTCCCTGTGGCAAAGACAAAGGATAATCTTGGTAGATTTCTTGTTAAAGTTGAAGAACTACGGCAATCTATCAGAATAATAGAACAATGCCTTGCAAAATTGCCTGATGGCCCATATTTCAATCCAAAGGCAAAGAAATCTGCAATGCTTTTGCTGAAGGGACAGGGCGATGTTTTTACCAGAGTAGAATCTGAGAGTGGGGAATTCGGTGTTTTCATACGTGGAGATGGAGGCGTAAAACCATATAGGGTACATGCCAGAAGCCCTTCTTTCAAAAATCTGGCCGTGGTTCCTGAAATGACACGGGGAGTTCTTATAGCCGATCTGATTGCAACAATTGCCTCTGTGGATGCAGTAGCTGGGGAGGTGGACAGATGAGCTTGCTGGTAAGAATACATCAGTGGCTTTCATTCCTGGGGAATTTCACATCCTTAGGGCTTGCATATATACTCCAGACAATATTTATACTTATTTTTGTAGGGATTTCATTCGTGGCTCTAATTTACATATTCAGGAAATACATGGCCAGAATACAGAGAAGGGTTGGTCCAAACAGGGTAGGAAAATTCGGATTGCTCCAGTTAATTGCTGACCTGTTCAAACTCCTGGGCAAAGAGTCCATAATGCCTGAAAGAAGAGATGATATGGCTTATAAGCTTGCTCCAATCATAGTCATAATTGCAACAATGCTGGCATTCATGTTGCTTCCATTCGGTAATCTGGCATACTTTGGTTCACTGGCTGTTACCCATTCTAAAGTTACTCTCATATTAATGTTCGGAATACTTTCAATTTTGCCCATTGGGGAAATCCTCGGAGGTATAAGCACAAAAAGCAATTATGCACTTCTGGGTACCATGAGGGCGGTTGCCAAGGATATATCATTTGAAATTCCGATGATGATAAGTGTACTGGCAATAGTTATAGTATCATCAAGATCATATGTCACAGGCGGAGCCATAACTGGGGGACTCAGCCTTTCCGGAATAGTGGCAAATGAAATTATTCCATATGGAATCATAGAACCGCTCGGGCTTCTCATATTCTTTATTTCCATGGTTGCAAGGGCATCATATTCTCCCTTTGATCTGGGAGAAAGTGACAGTGAACTGATATCCGGGTATACAACAGAGTATTCGG
>NZ_KI542698.1:46986-49462 GCF_000496155.1 Ferroplasma sp. Type II | reverse complement strand
TGAGGAAAGCATAAGGCCCATCTCAAGCTTATATCGGGGTTTAAGGGGAATCCTAAGGTCAAAAAAGAACTTTTTGAGGAAGCATCCCATCCCAGGCATATGGCAATATCACTGACCGGCGAGCCTACTTTATATACCCGCCTTGGTGAGCTTATAGAGGCAGCCACGAGGCGTGGGATAACAACATTTGTCGTTACCAATGGAACCATGCCGAAAGTTCTGGAAACCCTGAATCCATTGCCAACTCAGCTGTATGTTACAGTTGCGGGGCCTACTAAGGAAATTTTCAATGATGTGCTTCATCCGGCAATAGGAAATGCCTGGGAGAATTTCAATAAAACTCTGGATCTTCTCCCATCCCTTGATACAAGGACTGTAATAAGGCATACAATGGTTAAAAATGTTAATTTTCCTTTCTATGACGAATATGAGAAAATGGACAGGAGAGCCGATCCTGATTTCATAGAATCCAAGGGATATGTGCATGTTGGCCAATCGGCTGGCAGGCTTTCATATGAAAATATGCCTACACATGAAGAGATTATGGAATTTTCATCTACCCTGGCAAAAAGGCTCGGTTATTTTGAATACGCAGACAGGTTTGAAAGCCGTGTTGCCATGATTGCAAAGAATCCGGAAAATGCAAAAATAAACATAGATGAGGAAATACAGAAGACACTTAAAAAGCTTGAATTGAGCAGTGATTAACCACATAAATTCCCTAATCATTAGGCATTATGATGATGTTCTTCCCTTATTTCACGGGATTGTGACGCAGCAACTGACAGAGAAACTGTCTGAGAAAACAGGAGCAATAGTGCCTAATACTACGGGAAATTAATGCAATCTTCTGCCATATATCTCTTTCCAGTTGTTTAACCTTTAACTATCCATAACCATAATGGATTATCTTATTCTCCGCATAACTAATAATAAGGTCAGATGATATTAACTCAAATATTGCATTCATATAAAAATGGTGTTCTGATATAAGAAAGAAGAGTGTTTAGGACCCTTATATACTTTAGATACTGTTATTACAACTTTCTCCATGAACTCACACTAAAATTGATGATTATAATATTTTAGAGTTCCTTTGAACTTTCGCTGTTAAATTCCGCATCAGTAATGGGCTGATCCTTTACGCTCCATTTGTTATATAGTATACCAAGAATGCAACCAAATACTAAATAAACTATGAATCCAAAAGAGATTGTTGTCAAATAATACATTGCCCCAAAGGCATTTATGATAGATTGCATTATTATTAATCCCATTAGCACATTAACCATAATCCAGATAATTGAACCGAAAATCATGCCTTTTATAGCCATGTGTTTTCCTGGTATATGGTTATGCACATATGCAAATATAATTCCAAGGATAAGTCCGTAAATCAAACCTCCAATTATTCCTCTTATGCCAGCCTGGTTTAATGCATGGGAATAAAGTTCCATCACGTTAATTGAAGCCCCGGTTCTAGCTGCAGCCCTTGATAGACTCCTTATTATATCGGATTTGAACATGGTCGTAGTGAGAAAACCAACTATATCACCAGAAATACCCCATATTAGACCTGCAACAAGCCCGGCTGTAGCTCCTGATACAATTTTTCCCATAGAAATGTATATAATTTATGTATTTAGTTTTAACTTATTTATTCTCTAACGATTATAATATTTATGTGGAAGATGGCTTTACACATATTTAATGTAATATTCTTGGAAACATAGAATTTTACAAGGTTTTTCTATTTCATAATGTGGGTACACTACTTATACTATGCCATATTACACATTCAAGCGTTCCGGAAATAATAGCTACCTTGTAATGAGGTGGAAGAAACGTACTGACAGGATAGCAACAGTTGTTAAGGAAATAAATGTTAGTACTGCTGCAAATCTTGCATAGATTATTGAGAATGGATCAATGATATTGTACTGAAAAGCTACAGTACCGGATCAACTTTATCTGCACTGTATATTGACAAGAAAATTGGTCTCAGGGATACTGTTAACCCAATCATGTGGAATAAGTGCAACATTTTATGATCTTATGAATTGCAGTAAACTCTCCCATGGCATATGACTTGACTGGCGAGTTTTTTCATACCGGACATAGGTTTGCTCCTGGTCGTTGATTAGATCCATGAACGACCTTTTACCATTTAGCGGCATTCATTAGCGACACAGTGTCTATCCAAAGACCTGGGCCGCCAAGGCATAGAGACCCTGACGAGTTGGTAGTGGACGCCCCCGGTAAGTCATGATTGGTGGTTCCGCGACCTTCACGAATCCCCTGCACACAAGTTCATCCGTGGCCCATTCGGCATGTTGGCTCGGCACATCAATGCGCATGGCATCCGTGGTGGAAGCCACGATTTGGGCCGCCAACTGCGACGCGTAATGATCGTCACGCGCGACGAGGGGGCCTAGAATCCAGTTGACGTGCCCCTTAATGGCCAATGCATAGCCCA
>NZ_KI542698.1:39029-46936 GCF_000496155.1 Ferroplasma sp. Type II | reverse complement strand
TGAGACTGGTACTGTGAAAGTAACTAATAAACAACACCGCAAAGTATAAAAAACTAAAATAATATAGCAAATAATCGTAAAAATAATATACTTTTTTGTTCTTTTCACCATTCATGCTGCAGTTCCTGCTACGGCTCCCAATATAATCCATCCCCAAATACCTAAAAGATCTATTACAGCATATCTAACAAAGATTAAAGTTGCACCATCTATGTAAGCCGTGTATCCTGCAGTACTCAAAAGGTACGCAACTAGAGGACCATCACCAAATCCAAGAGCAGCTAAAGATAATTCAGCCGAATGGTAAGATATATGCCCGGTATAATATAGTGCCATAATTGCACTGTTTCCATATAAGTTTATACCATCTAATGCCATTATAGCTATAATCCCAAAAGATACAAATATTATACCAATTCCCAATATTCTATAACTTTTATATCTTTTAGTGATATAATTTATTATATTTCGGCTCATAATTATATATATATATATATCGTTAATATTTAAACTTTGTGGTTACGTCTATGGCGGAAATTGTCCGGTAGATTTTACTGAAATATGCCATTACACTGCGGTTGAATTTCGTACTTCATTGGCTTTGTCCATCATTTTATCATTGTATGGGGTATCGGGCAATGAATCATTGAGCATCATATCTGTTCCTGTATCTATCAGTTTCAGAATCCTGTTTTTTGTCATTCCAGGTTTCTTGAATGGTTTTCTGTACCTTGCAAATACAGATGGAATATCCTTATCTCCGAAGACAATCTTAACATATTCTGGATTGTCCATATTCTGGAATATTGCTAAGGATACACCGCTCTGTGCAAGAATGTTTCCTGTAGCAATGTTTCCACACCTCTTTCTCACATTCCTGCGTAGTTTTCTAAAGAACTGTTCCATATTGTTGTTTGTCCCCGGTATGGTGTGTTCTGGATTATTGGCAAACAGCATGGCCTTTCTTTCATGATACTTGGCAACTATATGCTTTGCAGCAGTGAACATATGTGCAGGGATATTAGTGTGAAGGTATATTTCCATCTCACCTGTCACAATATCACACTTTTCATGGATTGAATCATCATCCTTTATGATACATAAAAGACTATTTAGTTTCTTTTCCGACTCTCTGTATATCCCTTGGTGGTTAGCTAGATAGGTTCATTTTATCTCTATTTTGTTTAATTCTTTAGCAGGTTTTTGCTTCCCGGGATTGTTATTTATAATCCTTGAACCGAACCTCAGAAGCTCCATTCCACCTTCAAAGAATTTTTTACTTTCTTCCAGTGCCGTGCCAATGATATGAGGTACCTCTATATTTATCTGAATGACAGTCTTTTTGTCCATGTACAGTAATTAACTTAATGTTATATATAGATAACCGTTTCTCAGTTCGGCTCCGGTTGGCTGAAGATTTGCCATGGTCTGCGGTAGATAAAGTATACGTTTCCAGTTTTGTACTTCCACAATAAGTTCGCCTGCTCTGTTATATAGATTAAGATCCTTCTTATCTGCAAAAGGCAACTTTAATTTTACAGCTGTATTTCCGTTCTCCCTGATAAACTCTACTGGCTTCCCCCTGTAAAAAACAGAGTAAGGATCCAAATCACCATAAAGTTCCTGGCCGAATTTCAATACTTTTTCCTGCCCCATAAGCTCGTAATTCTGGAGATAGCTTTTCAGTATTTTTATTTCTGGAAATGAAGCATCCAGGTCTTTCAGAATCACAGACTGGGTTTCCCTCCATTTCTGGAAGAAATCGCCGGTGTCCTCCGAATATATTTTGTTGGCTATTACAGCATCCACAGGGTAGCCATATAGAAGTAGATATGTGAATGCCCTCTTCGTTTCATTAAAGGACATCTGGTCTGCGTTGGTGACAAGCCTTATAGAAGTTATATCTGGGTTTTCCAGTATGTTGTGAATTGTTCCCAGATCGTCATATAGAGTTTCGGCACTTTTAAACACTTTGTCGTTTGGCATTGGTATGCCCGAAAATGGCCTCATTAAAGGTCTGGCAATTTTGGCAGCGGTCCTGCTGATGGGAAACACTTTCTCCATATACCATCGCATTACCTCGGGAAATGAAAGCATTCTCAGAGCCTCTCCTGTTGGTGCGCTATCTACCACTATAACATCATAGGAATTGCTTTTTATATAGTCATTTATGTAGAGCAGATATGTTGCCTCTTCAAATCCCGGAAGGATTGCAATCTCATCTGCTGAGATTGGATCCAGGCCCTGATACTGGAACAGTGCAGTCAGATACTCACGGAGATCACTCCAGTGTGATTGTATTGCATCGTTGATGTTAACCTCCTGAGCATACAAATTCTCGGAGATTTTTGTGGGATCCGATTTTATTTCCGCCTGAAGAGAATCGCCAAGGCTATGTGCAGGATCCGTTGACATGACTATGGTTTTCCTGTTCTGCTTTGCCAGCATTGCTGCCGTTGATGCTGCAACACTCGTTTTTCCAACTCCTCCTTTTCCTGTGTACAGTAATACTCTTGCCATTCATATCACTCCTGATTCATTAATTCTATCAACTACTATAAGCGCCAGATCCATTAAAAGCCCTAAATCATCAGATCTTCCAATGCCGTTGAGATTGTCAACTGATTTTAAAATATAGTCCTTTGCAACCTTAAAAGCATATTCCAGAGACCCTGTTTTAAAAAGTATATGGCGGAATTTGCTTTTATAATCATCTTCCTTGTATTTTCCGGTGAGGATGGTTATTAATATTTTTTTATTTCCTTCCGAAGCGTTTGTCAGCGCATGTATTATGGGTAGTGTTATAACATCATGGTTCAGGTCAACCATTGTAGGCTTTCCCATTTCCTTTTCATTTCCCACAATATCAAGTATATCATCTGTTATCTGGAATGCCATTCCCATATTATATGCAAAGGCACTGAGTTTTTTCCTCACGTCCGGTGAAGCCATGGCTGCAATTGTTGCCCCTTCAGCACAGGCAGAGAAAAAATATGCGGTTTTGTTCTTTATAATATTGTTATAGGTCTCAATATCCAGGGAAAGATTTCCTATATTCAAAGATTCTATGATCTGTCCCTCAGCCAGATGTGAGGATCCATCAGCCATTACCTTTGAAACCTCTTTTCCATACCTTGACCCGAGCTCATAGGCTTTTGCGAAAAGATAATCACCCACAACTATAGCGTTATCTATTCCATCCCGGGAAGATAAAGTCTCTCTTCCTCGGCGATATTTTGATTTGTCTATTATATCGTCATGTATCAGGCTTGCTGTGTGTATAAGCTCATAACCTGCAGCAAGATCGAGTATTTTTTTGTAGGATTCGTTGCATGAAATCTCATAGGACAATATAGTGAGAAGCGGCCTGAAGCGCTTTCCCCCTGCGTCTATCGTATATTTAGCCATGTCAAAAAGGTAACTTTGATCTGTCTTAATAGATTCAAGAAGCCTGAAATTAACCTCGTTTATTTTATCCCGCAGGCCATACTGCCACTCATAGAAATTTTTCATCTCACTCCTCCCAGGGAGACCCCATGAGAAAGTGTGGGGAGGAATTGTGTAGTAAATCTCAATCCTCACCGTATTTTACCAGTTTAAACTTCCTAGTGTATATATCCAACTTCTTTTCTACTCCTTTTACAACGATTGATTTTCCATATAGAGCATCTGCAGGTGTGTATGTATCTCTCCGGTCTAACTTCTGCTTTTCTTTCATCTTTTCAAAGCCCCTTAATTAACTCCTGCGCTGTTCCTCACTGAACAAAACTCTTCCCTTAGAGAGAAGATAGTTGACTGAAACACCAACAGTAACAATGTATTAAAAATTACGATTTAAGGTTTTGTAGAAGTTTTGTTAATTGAATGTGAAAAATAGAGATTATTTCACCAGGACTATTTCTATGGACGAAACATTTGATGGGCCGTTTTCTCCATCAAGAGTCTCGGTATCAAGTTTTATGTTTTCATATTTAGCAGTCTGGATGAATTTGTGTTTTGTTATTTCGGCTATATCTACTGCCTTGCTAATAGCTTTTCCCCTAGCTTTAATTATAATTCTATCTATATCGGAATTATTGAATTGCGTCACGATAGCCAGTACATAGTTCATAGTTGGTTTTTTACCCACAAAGATTACGTTTTCTTCAGACATGTAAATTACCCCATTGTACATTTATTCTGAATATATAATAATATCGTTACTTTATCATTTAAGTCTTACCATGGTATCTGTATTCACTACACCTTTTAAATCCCTTATTTTATCTACTTCCATATTCAGATCATCTATTGTGCTCTTTGATATTCTTACGGCCACATCTATCCGTCCTGAAAATTCATATATATCCCTGTAAAGGTTTTTTAAAACTTTTAATGTGGATGATGCCTGCCTGGAATCAAGTTTAATCAAAACTATGCCTTCTATAGATATTGATGTCTCTATTGTAAATTTGCGGATAATGCCATTATTCACCATATTCATTATGCGCTTTCTTATTGTGCCTTCAGAAACATTAAGTTTTCTGGCAATTTCCATATTCGTCTCCCGGGAATTTTCCCTCAAAATATCTATAATATTGTAATCAGTCTCATCCATAATGCACAATTACCGGAAACGATTTAAATCTATTTATACGAATATTTTATTACCTGTATAACCCCTTATCGGTATCTCCACTTTTCTTTATAGATTCCTTTGGCACGCGCATCATCCTGATCATAGGGGCTGCGTTTATACTGTACTGTGGGAGTCCTGTATTAGGGTCATTTCCAACCTTCATTATGGACATTATTTCAGTCTTAATCTCAAGCACGGTTCCATCCTCCAGCGTAACACGTATCCACTTTGGTTCTTCGTCCAGCTTAAACCCCATTACTGCATTGTTATCTTCTGCCATAAGATGTTAGTGAAAGATATTATAAATATTATGCTATATTGCAAGATAATCATCGGTTAAAAAAACTTATTAATATAAAACAGATTAACCGCATGCAAGGGTAACTAAGCTTGGCCAAAGGTGTAGGACTTAAGATTCTATCTCGAAGGAGTTCGCGGGTTCAAATCCCGTCCCTTGCATAATTCTGATGATTTATTGTATAGTTTAATTTGCCATGTTTACAGGCTGGAATGTGATATTTTTGAACATGTAATCTTTGTTCCATGTACAGGCTATACACTATAAATATTGAAATATACAGTATTTTTGGCATGAAATTCTACAAAAAAACTATTTCTATAGGTGTACAACGTCGCCATAGATTTCCGCCATAAATTTAAGGTAAATATTAATAAGTTAATGATATATTAACAGAATGAAATCATTAGCTTTAAAAATAGTTGTTATAATTATGGTATTACTGTTACTTGGGATGGTTGTTTTAGGATCAATTTTTTAAAATATAGTTAATTTTTGTAATAGCACTAAGTGCATGTAATGCATTATATCATTAACTGTGAAGGTAAATGATGCTCTAAATCTCCTGTATATTTCCAGAGAGGCTTTAATATTTGCAACAATTGGAATGGCAAGATATACAGTCATTGCCTAACCACTATTATTACATTCATACGGATATTTGCACATTATTAAATAAGGATGTGAATAGAAAAACACTCATTTATGCCTAGATATCCACATCTAATAAGAAAAAGTATCCAGAGAAGCAGATGAAAGAGATGAATGTTCAGCTGAGATGGACTTCTGATGCAGATCTCAACCAGTGCATAACATAATAAAAAAATAATCGCTGAAGCCTTTGTGAACTGGATAGTGGATATGTGATTATACCCCGGAAGTTTAAGCATCAAGAAGATGACAGCTCTAGGGTGAATGTTTAGATGGTTAGGGGAGACCGCAAACTAATGGTAAAGGATATATATAGTTAAATAATAGGGAATAACTTACATTTAACAGGATGGTAATATGGCTGATAACAAAAAAGATAATGAAAATTTTCAGTACATTGTTCGAATCGCGAATAAGGATATAAAGGGAGAGAGAAAACTCGGTCTTGCCCTGTCTGATATTAATGGAATAGGTGAGAGGCTCGCCAATATACTTATAAAGAAATTCAATCTGGATAAGAACAGGCAGATAGGCGAATTAAGCGAGGACGAAGTTCTGGAAATAAGAAAATATGTTGAAAACAAGGAATATGAAGGAATGCCTGCATGGCTTCTAAATCACAGGAAAGATGTACCCACAGGGAAAAATCTTAACCTTTTATCCAATGACCTGAATCTTCAAATTAATGATGATGTAAATCTAATGAAAAAAATGAGATCATACCGTGGGCTCAGGCATGAACAGGGGCATAAGGTAAGAGGCCAGAAAACCCGTTCAAATGGAAGGCATGGATTATCAATGGGTGTAATAAGAAAAAGGCAGGAACAGAAAAAATAAGGTGATATGATGGGAGATCAAAAATTTCAGAGAAAAAGATACTCAACGCCAAGGCATCCATGGGAAAAGGAAAGAATAGGCACTGAGAGGGAGATTGTTACCAAATATGGATTAAAAAATAAAAGGGAATTATGGAAGGCAGAGGCAACTCTTTCCTCTTACAGAGCCCAGGCAAGAACACTTCAGGCTAAGGTAAGATATAATGACCCAATAGCAGAGAAACAGTTCCAGCTTTTACTGAAGAAATTGGACAGATTAAGCCTTTTAAGTGAGGGCGCAACGCTTGATGATATACTCGCCCTTAATATTGAAAACATACTGGACAGAAGGCTTCAGACTCTTGTATACCAGTTGAACATGGCTACAACAATGAAACAGGCACGCCAGTTAATTACACATGGGCATATTAAACTTGGAGACCATGTTGTAACAATACCAAGCATAGCTGTGCAGAAAGGAGAAGAAGACAGCATCACATATAATGAAAAGTCACCTTTTTCAGACGATAAACACCCCATCAGGCTCATCCTGTCAGGTATAGCAGAAAAGGAAGATAAGGAAGAACCAGCAAAAGCAGGCAAAGGTGAAGCTCAATGAATAAAATAGGAATTGCACACATATATGCATCACAAAATAACACAATAATATTGATAACAGATCAGACAGGTTCTGAAACAATAGCAAAATCCACAGGTGGTATGGTTGTTAAAAATGACCGGGAGGAATCTAGCCCCTATGCCGCTATGAAAGCCTCGGATATAATTACCGAGAAGTTAAGGGAAAAGGAAATCACAGATTTAATCATAAGAGTCAGAGCTCCAGGAGGAAGCAGATCCAGAATACCGGGTCCCGGGGCACAATCTGCCATAAGAACTCTTTCAAGAGCCGGATTTAAAATTTTAAGGATAGAGGAAGTAACACCTACTCCACATGATGGGACAAAGAAGAAAGGCGGAAAAAGAGGAAGGAGAGTTTAAGCATGATAAAGATTTTGGAATTGAAGGATAATTTTATCCGTTTTTCTATAGATGGAATTACTCCTGGAATTGCGAACTCTATAAGGCGTACACTGATTAATGATGTACCGAAGCTGGCCATAGAAAATGCTATTTTTCACCATGGAGAAATACGGGATGCTGATGGAAATGTATATGACTCGTCACTCCCATTGTTTGATGAAGTACTTGCCTCAAGGTTGGGGCTTATTCCATTAAAAACGGATATGTCATTGAATTTCCGTGATGAATGTTCATGTGGCGGAAAGGGGTGTGACCTTTGCACTGTAACATATTCAATCAATAAACTTGGACCTGGAATGGTGTATTCATCTGACATTAT
Source organism: Ferroplasma sp. Type II (assembly GCF_000496155.1). NCBI lineage: Archaea > Methanobacteriati > Thermoplasmatota > Thermoplasmata > Thermoplasmatales > Ferroplasmaceae > Ferroplasma > Ferroplasma sp. Type II. Next base: position 39,194 of record NZ_KI542698.1, on the reverse strand, counting down.
GCCGGTAAACAATCCTGACCTTACCGTTTCCGATCCACTTATACCTATAATAGAACTTAAAAAGAACCAGGCAATGCTTGTGACCTGTGAAGCAATACTGGGACGTGGAAAGGAACATGCCAAATGGCAGGCTACATCTGGTGTTTCCTATAAATTGCACAGGAA